>VBKQ01000536.1 GCA_005879505.1 Deltaproteobacteria bacterium | reverse complement strand
CGACGACCCCACCACGGTGGAGAGCAAGGTGAGCGCCTATCTGCGCAACAATCCCAACACGCAAGCCATCCTCACGCTGGGCCCGAGCTCCGCACACCCGACCCTCAAGGCCGTCGACAAGATGGGGCTGAAGGGCAAGGTCTTCTTCGCCACCTTCGATCTGTCGCCCGAGATCTCCGCCGGCATCAAGGACGGTACCATCGCCTTCGCCATCGACCAGCAGCCTTATCTGCAGGGCTACATCCCGGTCGCCGTACTCGCGCTCATGAAGGAGAAGAAGACCAAGGACCTCCCGGCCGTGATGGCGGCGCTCAAGGACAACCCCAAGGCGAAGAAGCGCTTCGCCGAGTACGGACTCGCTCCGGTGTACGGCCCGAGGCACATCAGCTCCGGCCCCGGGTTCGTGACCAAGGAAAACATCTCGAAGGTGGAAAAATACGCCGGGAAGTACCGCTGATCTCATGAGCTGCCAGCGCCGGGGGAAACTCCGGCGCTGGACGAAGAGGAACGACATGGAGACGATTCAGCCGGATCCTCGCCCGCCGGAACCGCTTCCGACCAACGACGCGCAGCGCACGGAGGAGACGAACGGAGGCGCCGCACCGAAGATCGTCCCGCCGCCCCCAGGCGCTCCGCCGCCGCAACCGCCGGCCGACGAGCGCCTCCGCACGCTCTCGACCTTCCATCGGGTGATGGGCCGTCCCGAGTCGGCCTCGATCGCCGGAGCGGTCCTGGTCTTCGTGGTGTTCGCGCTGAGCGCGAGCGACTCGGGCATGTTCGCGCTCGACGGAGTGATCAACTGGGCGACGGTATCGGCCTATCTCGGCATCGTGGCCACCGGGGCTTGCCTCCTCATGATCGCCGGAGAGTTCGATCTCTCGCTTGGGTCGATGATCGGCTTCACCGGAATGATGGCGGCGATCCCGCCGCTCTTCTATGGCGTGCCGGTCTGGATCGCCATGCTCGCGGCGCTCGCCTGCGCGCTGCTCATCGGCTGGGTGAACGGGCAGCTCGTGGTCAGGACCGGGCTTCCCTCCTTCATCGTGACGCTCGGTTTCCTCTTCATCCTGCGCGGCCTCACGCTCGCGCTCTCGATCATCTTCGCCAACCGGACCATCGTGAGCGGCATCGGGGACCTCGCCGCCCAGGATCCGGTGGCGAGCTTCCTTATCGGCTGACCCACACCCGATTCGGCAACTGGATCTTCGCGGTGGGCGGCGACGCCAACGCGGCGAAGAACGTGGGCGTTCCGGTGCGCCGCGTGAAGGTTTCCCTCTTCATGTTCACCGCGTTCTGCGCCTGGATCTTCGCCATGCTCCAGATCTGCGACGTCGGCTCGGCCGCCGCCGATCGGGGCCTGCAGAAGGAGTTCGAGGCGATCATCGCGGCGGTGATCGGCGGCACGCTGCTCACCGGCGGGTACGGCTCGGTGGTCGGGGCCACCTTCGGCGCGCTCATCTTCGGCGTCGTCCAGATCGGGATCACCTATACCAACGTGAACTCCGACTGGTTCCGGGTGTTCCTCGGAGCGATGCTGCTCATCGCGGTGCTCTTCAACAACCAGGTGCGCAAGCGCGTGACGGAGGCGAGATAGCGATGCCGGCGGATCCCAAGTCCGAGTACATCCTCGAGCTCGAGAACGTCTCCAAGTACTTCGGCAGCGTCATCGCTCTGCGAAACGTGACGGTGCGGCTGCGGCGCGGCGAGGTGCATTGCCTGCTCGGCGACAACGGCGCCGGCAAGTCCACGCTGATCAAGATCCTCGCCGGCTGTCACCGCCCCAGCGAAGGGGTCTTCAAGGTCGATGGCGAGCCGCTCGCCTTGAAATCGCCGAGCGACGCGCTCGACCGCGGCATCGCCACCGTCTACCAGGACCTCGCGCTCGTCCCGCTCATGAGCGTGGCGCGCAATTTCTTCATGGGGCGCGAGCCCATCCGCCGCGTCGGCGGCGTGTTCCGCATCTTCCACCGCGAGCGTGCGGAGGAGATCGCCTGCGCGAAGCTGGCGGACATGGGGATCAAGGTGCGCGACGCGGAGCAAGCTGTGGGGACGATGTCGGGCGGGGAGCGGCAGTGCCTTGCCATCGCCCGCGCAATCCACTTCGGCGCGCGCGTCCTGATCCTCGACGAGCCCACCGCCGCGCTGGGTGTGCGGCAGAGCGCGAACGTGCTCCGACTGATCGCCCGGGCCCGCGAGAAGGGCATCTCCGTCATCTTCATCACCCACAACGTCCACCACGCCTATCCGGTCGGCGACTCGTTCACGCTTCTCAACCGTGGCCGCTCCATGGGAACGTTCCGCAAGGGGGAGATCCAGCGGGACCAGGTGCTCGACATGATGGCGGGCGGCCTGGAGATGCAGAAGTTGATGGCGGAGTTCGGGGT
>VBKQ01000286.1 GCA_005879505.1 Deltaproteobacteria bacterium | reverse complement strand
CTGATCGTCGCGTTCACGGTCCTCGCTTCCGGAGCCGCCCTCCTGCTTCCTCCCGGCCCCTGGCGCCCCATCGCCTCCGCCCTCATCCGCGCCCTCCTGTACCCGCTTCCGCTCACGGGGCTCGTCCTCATCTACCGCGAGATACGGAAGTAGCTCGGCGTTCAGTACATGCGGCGGAGCTCGGCGCTTGGGTAATAGCGCGCGAGAATGTCCCGATACGTCGCTCCCGCAAGCGCTCTGGCCCGTGCCCCCCACTGGCAGAGTCCGACGCCGTGACCGTTCCCCCGTCCCCGAAACACGGCGACGCCATCTTCGCTGGCCACCTCGAAGAGGAGCGAAGGGAGCCGGCTGTAGCCGAGCAGCTGTCGCAGCTCGACCGCGGGCAGTGGCCGCCGGCCCGCGCTGGTTTCGACCGCGAGCCCTTGCGCGCGTCCGCTCGCTGTCCTCGATTCCACGGCGATGTCGCGGACCTCGGCGTGCATGCGCCGCGCCTTGCGCAGCGCGGCCGTGATCTCCGCCAGCGGAACCCGTACCGTCCAGCCTCGCTCGTCGCCGTCCGGTTCGCCGCCGCGCAGGTACGGAGCCGTGCCGGGAACCAGATGAAACGCGGCCTCCGCGCTCTCGCTCCTGCCGCCGCAGCTCGCGCTGAAGTATGCAGCGATGGGCGCCGCGCCCCAGGTGAGCACCTCGCCCGCGGTGGCCCGCGCGGCATCGAGGGCCGGCTGCGGAGTGCGGGCGGCGTTGCGGTAGACCTGATCGAGGACCGAGGCGCCGAGATGTGCGCGCGCACCGGGACCTTGTGCGATCTTCTGCGCGACGGCGAACGTCCGCGCCGCCACGGCCTGCGCGCGCAGCGCCTCCGCAGGCCAACCCGGCGGGATCTCGCTCGCCACGACCGCGGCGACGTACTGCTCGAGATCGACCGAGTTCACCGCGACCAGCGCCCCGCGCTCGCTGAACACCTCGAGCCGGCCGGGCAGCTCGCGCCCGTCGAGGCGCAGCGGTCCGGCGAACTGCGCCGATGCGACCGGTTTGCCGTCGAGCGTCAGCCCCGCGGCTTCGGCGGCGAGCGCGTGCATCCGCCCGCCGGCCTCCACGCGGGCAGAGCGCTTTCCGCGCGCGACCTCGATGCGGATCTGCTCGGCCCGCCCGGCGGCACCGGCGCACAGGATGAGGATCGCTGCGGCCGCACGCATGCGCGCAGCGTGCCGCAGCAGTGGGAGACGGGCAATTTATGGGCGCCCGTCAAAAGCAATAGCGCCAAAGCCGCGCCTCCGGCGCGGCAGGCGCTAGTGTACCCGCGCGCCTTCTTCCTTCACTTCGCGGACGGTCTGGCCGATCTCGCCCTCGCTCTCCGAGCGCGCGAGATCCTGCAGGCTGATCACGCCGACCGGCTTCTTCTGCGCGTCGCAGACGAGGATGCGCTGGACCTTGTGCTGCTGCATCAGATCGCGCGCGCGGCCCACGTCGTCCTCCGGCGAGCAACACACGACTTCGTTGGCGCCGAAGTCGCTCAGCTTCGCCGATTTCGGGTCCAGGCCCTTGGCGACGACACGGATGGTGATGTCGCGATCGGTCACCGTACCGATCGCGCGTCCGGAATCGTCCACGATGGGAACGAAGCCGATGTCCTTCTCGGCCATCAACCGGGCGACCTCCTGGATGGGGGTGTTCATCTTCACGGTGGCAGGGCTCTTCGTCATGATCTCTTGGCAGCGCATCGCGGCCTCCTTCGGAGTCGTAATGTGGGTCCAGCACCCACCCGGAGCCAGTCCGGAGCAGAGACGCTACAATCGCCCGAACGTGCTCTCTCGCATCCGCCAGTCGCTCGCCCTCAAGCTCATCCTTGCCTCAGCCATTCCTTCTGCGGTCGTGCTGCTGGCGGGCCTGGGGGCGCTCGTCGCCCACAGCCACCGGCTTTCCGTTCGCGACCCAGCGATGGCGTTCGACGAGCTCCGGACCGGCGCAATCCTCGGGACCCTTCTCGCCCTCACGTTCGCCGGCATGACCATCGCGCTCGCGGCGCGTCATTTCCTGCTCAAGCCGATCCAGGGCCTCTCCCGCGTCATGGCTCGCGCCGAGCTGGGCGAGTTCCTGGTCCGCGCGCGGGTGCAGAGCGAGGACGAGCTGGGCAAGCTCGCGCGCAGCTTCAACACCATGCTTTCGCGCATCACCGACATGGCGGTGGCGGACATCGAGGCCAAGGAGTCGCTGGCGAAGATGGAGCACGACCTCTCGCTCCAGGCGGAGCTGCAGGCGGTCAACGCGCGCCTCGGTGCGCACGTCGGGGAGATGGAGCTGCTCCTCGAAGTCTCGCACGCGATCTCGGGGACGCTCGATCTCCCCGAGCTGCTCGAGACGCTGGGCCGGCAGGTGTTCGCACGCTTCGGGGTCAGCGAGTTCTCCATCATGCTGGTGGACGACACGACGCACCAGCTCGTCGTCGAAGCGGTGGCCGGAGATGCGGCGCGCAACGCGCGCGGGACCCGCTTCCATCTCGGGGAGGGAATCACCGGCGAGGTGGCGGCGCGCGGCCAGACCATCTACGTCGAGAACGTCGCGAGCGATCCGCGGTATCCCCACCACGCGCGGCCGGGCCGCAGCAAGGGCTCGTTCCTCGCCGTGCCACTGAAGAGCAAGGGCCGGATCCTCGGGGTGATGAACTTCAACCGCCCGCAGGAGAACGCCTTCAGCCAGCAGGAGATCCGGCTGGCAGAAGCGATCGCCGCGCAGGCGGCATTGGCCATCGCGAACGCCCGCCTGTATCAGCAGACGCTCGAGCTCTCGTTCACCGACGCCCTCACCGGCGTTCCCAACCGCAGGCAACTCTTCCTCCGGCTGGAAAACGAGGTCTCGCGCTCGCTCCGATTCGGAGACCCGGTCTCCCTCCTGATGATCGATCTGGACCTGTTCAAGCGGATCAACGACGCGCATGGCCACACCGTGGGAGACGGCGTGCTGCGCGGAGTCGCGCTCGCGCTGCGGCGCAGCATCCGCAAGATCGACATCGTCGCGCGGTATGGCGGCGAAGAGTTCTGCGTCGTTCTACCGCGGGTCGGCAAGCCGGAGGCGCTGGAGGTGGCGGAGAAACTGCGCCTCGCCGTGGCTGCCGCGTCGATGCCCGGACCGGAAGGGCATCCGGCGCTTTCTGTGACGATCTCCGCCGGTGTGGCGACGTTGGGGACAGATGCGCAGGATGTCGCTGGCCTGATCGAGAAGGCGGACACCGCTTTGTACGAAGCCAAACGCCTCGGTCGCGATCGAGTCGCCATGGCCATCCCGGTGCAACTGGCGAGCGCCTGACGCACCGCGCCCCTTGCGGTGCCCTGCGCCGATGCGCACCCTCCGCTCGGGGGCAGCCCGCCGTGCGGACGCTGCCGGGGCGGAACGGGGGCCCAGGGGAGGAAAACCCGATGTGGGCCGCAGTCTTGCTTGCGGGCGCCGTGGCGAGCGCGCCGCCGCCGGGCACGGAGTCCGGCGTGCAATCGATGCTCAACGAAGAGTCGCCGGACGTCTTCCTCGCCAAGGCGACGCTGCAGCAGTACTTGTCGCGGGTGGTGCGCAAGGACTGGGAGGCGGCGCGCCGGCTCACGCATCCCAAGGCGCTGAGCGTGATCTCGCAGTTGAAGCGGCGCACGGGGGGCGAGCGGCACAATCTCGCGCCTTGGGCGAATCAGGACGTCCAGCTGAAGACGTTCAGGTTCATCGGCACGCGGCAAGTCTCGCCGGGTGCGGTCCTGGTCGAGGTGGGTGAAGACAGCTACCGTCCTGACGAAGAGGGAATGTCCGTCGACGATCCTGCGGTGTATCTCTTGTTTCGATCGCGCGGCGGGTTCCTGGTAGCGGACAAGAAGGCGGGCGTGGAGCTCTCGGACATAAGCGACCAGTCGGTGCGCGTCGGGTACCCCGGATACATCGACCAGCAGGTGCAGGCGCAGGCACGGCGGGAATCGGCGCTGTTTGACGGCAAACACCGGTAGCGCTCAGGCGCCATGCAGTTGCTGGCTGTTTCCGCGAAGGCGGAAACAGCCTTGAAGGCGGCTTTACCGATATTCCGCCCCTGCGATGTACCCGAGGTGCTCCCGCGCCTTCGCGATGTCCGCCTCGTACTTGAGAATGATCGACAGCGTCTCCGCGACCAGCTGCGGCTCCAGCGTCGCCGCGTTCAGCAGCGTCAGCGCCCGCACCCAGTCGAGCGTCTCGCTGATCGACGGCGCCTTCTTCAGATCGAGCTTGCGCACGGCCTGCACCGCCGCCACCACCTTGCGCGCGAGCTGCTCGGAAACGCCCGGGACCCGGCCGCGCACGATCTCCAGCTCCCGCTGCGCCGTGGGAAAATCGATGTACAGGTGCAGGCACCGCCGCTTGAGCGCGTCGGACAGCTCCCGCGCGGCATTGGAGGTGAGGACGACGCGAGGCGCGTGCACGGCATGCACGGTGCCCAGCTCCGGCACCGTGACGGCGTTGTCGGAGAGGACCTCGAACAGGAACGCCTCGAACTCCGGGTCGGCCTTGTCGATCTCGTCCACCAGGAGCAACGAGGGCTCCTTGGAACGGATGGCGGCCAGGATGGGCCGAGGGAGCAGGAAGCGCTCGCTGAAGAAGAGATCGTCGGATCCGGCGATCCGCTCCGCCGCCTCGGACAGGGTCCCCGCGCCGGCGATGGTCTCCGCGATCTTGTCCTTGAGGAGCTGCGTGTAGAGGAGCTGCTTCGCGTACTCCCACTCGTACAGCGCCTTGGACTCATCCAGACCCTCGTAGCATTGCAGCCGGAGCAGCGTGCGCCCGGTCGCTTGGGCGAGCGCCCGCCCCAGCTCGGTCTTGCCGACGCCGGCCGGTCCCTCGACGAGGATCGGTTTCTCCAGCCGATCGGCGAGAAAAGCGCTCGCCGCGATCTCGGGCGACGCGAGATATCCGGCGCCGCGCAGACGATCCGCCGCCTCTTGCACGCTCTGCAGCGCGTGTGCCATCGAGGCCTGTCTAACACGACGCGCAGGCGCGAAGGGAGTTTCGCACTGGCACCCCGCGTGCACATTACCCGGGTGTGAACCGTAAACTGGCGCTCATAGTCGCGGCGATCGTTCTTCCCGGCGGTTTCATCGCGCTGCTCGGCGTCATGTTCCTCAAGGCGCTCAGCCAGACCGAGCGCGGGCGCAAGGTCGTGGCCCTGGCGCAGAAGCGGGTTGCGCGCCTGTCGCTCGCCACCGCGCCGTCCGGCGAAAAACAGGTTGCTTAGGAAAAGCTCTTCCGCTGGGTACCGTCCTTTCCCTACGACTCGTTCTGGGCGCCGACCTCGATGCGGATGGCGAGCGGTCCGCCCTCAACATCGCGCACGGACGCGAAGCACGCTTCTCCCGAGCAGGTGAAGTCGACGGTGATTCGGGTATCGCCCACGCGCAGGCGCTCGAGGGTGAGCCGCTGCAGGCCCGGCGGCAGATGGGGATTGACGATCTTCAGCCTCCTGCGGGGCGCGTCGGGATAGAGCCCGAGGCAGCCGCGGAGCATGAGGAAGAACGCGCCGGAGGCCCACGCCTGCGGCGAGCAGGAGACAGGGTAGCTCACCACCAGGTCGCCCTCGCCGCGGCCCATGCCGCAATACAGCTCGGGGAGGCGGTAATGGCGGAACTGGCGGCACGCGTCGTATGCGCCGGAGAGGACCTGAGCGGCGATCTTCTGCATGCCGTAGTTCGACAAGCCGATCGCGATCAGCGAGTTGTCGTGCGGCCAGATGGTGCCGTTGTGGTAGCTGAGCGGGTTGTACGGGCGCTGTCCGCGGGCCAGTGTGCGGATCCCGAATCCGGAAAAGCTCTCGGGCGACATCAGCACCCGCGCGACGCGGCGCGCCAGCCGCTGCGCCGCGATCGCGCACCGCGCCGCATCCTCGCGGCGGCCGAGCTGCCGGTAGAGGCGGGCCATGCGGCGGCGGGCGTCCAGGCAGTATCCCTGGACCTCGACCAGCGCGATCGGCGGCTCGGCCGGAGTGCCGTCCAGATGGGGAACGCCGTCCCAGGAGTCCTTCCATCCCTGGTTTCGCAGGCCGCGCTCGGTCTTGCGCCGGTATTCGATGAACCCGTCACCGTCCTTGTCCCCGTATTGCTCGATCCAGCGCAGGGCCGCCTCGGCCGCGGGAAGCAGCTGCTCCCCGGTGGCCCTGTCGTGGGTCCACTGCAGATATTCCGTGTAGAGAACGAGGAACAGCGGGGTGGAGTCCACGCTCCCGTAATAGGGCGTATGCGGGACCTCCCCGGTGCGCGCCAGCTCGCCGCGGCGGATCTCGTGCAGGATCTTCCCCGGTTCCTCCTCGCGGAAATCGTCCACCTTCTTGCCCTGGTGCGCGGCCAGGAACAGCAGCGCATCGCGGGCGACGTCCGGATTGACGAGCAGCGCCTGGAACGCGGCGATCGAGGCGTCGCGGCCGAACGGAGAGGCGTACCAAGGGACGCCGGCGGAGATCACGCGGCGTCCCTCCCAGAAGACGGAGAGCGCTTTGAGATCCGCCACCGCCTGGGCGAGCGCCCAGTCGAAAGCCTCCTCGTTCGTCTCGATGCGCGAGCTGGTCTCCGCCCAGTGGCGGTAGTCGGCGCGGGAGCGCGCCACACGCTCCTCGAATCGGCGCGGGGCGGGCGGCTGCGAGACGGGATGCGAGCCTGGATACAACCATCCCGACTCCGGCTCCTCGGGCATCGCCGGAGGTGGACTGAAGCCCGGCTGCCGCGCCGCGTCCGCCGCCTCGCGCACCGACGTTCCGGAGCGCACCGCATGCAGCGAGGGAAGCGCGTGCAGCTCGAGCCCCGTGCTCTCGTTCGGACCGAGGTGGAAGTTGAAGCGCGCCCGCCCACCGGCGATCTCGTCGGGCGCACGAGCGGGAAAGAACACTTCTACCCGGTAGAGGACCCCGTCCCGGCCCTGGTAGCAGGATACGACGCGGCGCTCGTCGACCAGGGGGCGGAAGTACGTTCCCCGCGCGCGACGCCTGGCGCCCCGGACCTCGAACTGGTCGGCGAAGTCGGCCGCGAACTCGTACTCGACCCAGTAGTCGATGTCCCGCACCAGATAGTTCGTGAGCGTGAGCCGCTCGACGAAGTGCTCGTCGATGATCTGTTCGCGCCGCAGGTGCAGGAAGTTGACCGGGTCCTGGAAGAGGCCCCCGAACTGCCTGCTGGTGACCGTCAGGTCGACCTGCGAGG
>VBKQ01000285.1 GCA_005879505.1 Deltaproteobacteria bacterium | reverse complement strand
AGGCATCGACGCCACGCACGACGAGATGCTGCAGAAGATCCAGGAGAGGACCGCGGTCAACGAAGCGCGCATGGAAATGGCCATGTCGAACGTCGACACGCAGGGGATGAAGATCGAGGAAGAGGCGGAGAAGATCCGCGCCAACGAGCTCTTGAAGCAGTTCAAGCAGGAGATGGGGATGGAGGCGCCGTCTTCGGCGCCGGAAGGCCAGAAGACGCTGGGAAGCCGCGAGGGCGTGAAGTCGTAGGAAGGACATGGCGGACAGCTACCTCAAGGAAGCCTTTCTCATGAGGCCGAACCTGGTCGGGCTCGGGATCGGCGTGGTTGCGGCGACGGTGCTACCGTTCACCGGTCCGCTCCTGCTCGGTGTGGCCGCTCTCGAGGGCCTCTACTTGTGGTCGATGAGCAACAGTCCCCGGTTCCAGCGCATGGTGCGGTCGCGGCGGGGACCGTAGGGGGCCGCAGCCGGATGCGATCGCATTGGGTGCTGCTGCTTCTCAGCGCGGCAGGTTGCTCCCGTTGCGGTGAACCCAGCGCCCGCGCGCCGGAGGAGCTGTTGCCCGGGCATCCGGGCACGGCAGTCGTCACGGCACCGATCGGAGCGATCGCACAGCATCTCGCGGCGCTCGCCGATCGCGCGTCCTCGCTGCCGGGCGGTGAGCAGCTCGGCGAGGTGCGGCGCGCCATGACGGTGCAATTGGGCTTGGATCCGCTGACGCGCACGGGGCTCGTCGCCGCCGGCCTGGATCCCGAACGGGGTGGCGCGGCTGTGCTCTTCGAAGGTCCGCTTCGAGGCGAGTTCGTGGCTGCGCTCCCGATAGCCAAGCCCGACGTATTCCTGCAGACGGCGCAACGCCTGCTGGTCGAGCGGGCGGGATTCGCGTCGGTTCCAGCCCAGCCGCAATCCGTGAAGCTGTTCGAGCGGCGGGGGCAGCGCGTCGGAGTGGCCGTGGTCCGCGGCTACGGGCTGCTGGCGAGAACGCAGGATCCGGCTGCTTCCATCGCCGATGCCGGCGCGCGCCAGCGCGAACAGACCCTCGCGGGCGACCCCGGGCTGGACGCCGCGCGCAAGAAACTGGGGGCGCAGGATTTCATCGCCTGGGCACCCGCGGGCAGCTCGATCCCGCAGCGGTTCACCAGGCGCCCGCTGCCCGGCGACGCGGCGGTGTCGCTCCAAGGCTCGCAGCAGGGGATCGCCTCGCGGCTGTTCGCGCGGCTTCCCGAGGCCGATGCCCGACGGGCGCAGGGTGCGCTCCCCGGAGGCGGCGCGTCGCTGATCGAGCTGCTTCCGGCGGATGCGCCACTGCGCGCCCGGCTCGGTATCGCCCCCGCCCGCCTGCTCGAGTCGATGCGCGGCGATCCCGATCTGGCCGCTCTTCTCGATCGCCTGCGCGGGGCGGACGCGGAGGCTTTCGCATCCGTCGCGCCGGGAATGGCGGTATCGCTCGCCCTGGCTCGCGGGGCCAACATCGGCGCGGCGATGGACTACGGATTCGATTGGCGCCGCAAGAGCCCGTTCGACACCGTGCAGCTGGTGGCGCTGGCGGACGTGATCGACCGCCAGCGCCTGATGAAAGCCTTCGACCAGATCGCGAAAGCTCTGCCGCAGCTCGGCGCCCGCGCGGAGCGGAGAGGAGATGACTTCCAGGTGACGTATGCCGCCGGGAAGGGAGCACGCTTCGGAGTGCGCGAGATCGACGGCAAGCCCGTCGCATACCTGATGGGCGGTCCGCTTCGTCCAGAGGAGCTGCGCCGGACGCCGCGTTCCACCAATCCGGAGGCAGCGGCGCTCTACCAGAATGCCGGGGCGTCGCTGCGCGTGGACTTCGGCAAGCTCGCCTCTGCCCTGCGCGAGCTGCCAGAGGGCGCGTACGGCAGCGGTCCGCAGTCTTACGTCGCGCGCTCGCTGGTCGGTCAGGTGATCGAGCCTCTGCGCACGGTGCGTCTGAGCGTGGCCGCCGAGGCGTTCGCGGATCGCGTCGGAGGGAGCATCGACGTGGAGCTGGTCGCGCCATGAGCGCGATCGAGCTGCGCGGCATCACCAAGCGCTATCCGCCCCGTGAACCAGGGCTGCCCCAGCTCGAGCTGCTCCGGGGGGTCGATCTGACCGTCCACCGTGGTGAGTTCGTGGCGGTCGAAGGCCAGAGCGGCAGCGGAAAGAGCACGCTGCTTCATCTGCTCGGTGGCCTGGACCGGGACTTCGACGGAGCCGCGCGCGTGCTGGGCTGCGATCTGCGCGCGGTCACGGATGCCGAGCTGGCGGCGCTCCGGCACACGCAGATCGGGTTCGTGTTCCAGAGCTTCAACCTGCTTCCCGCCTTGACCGCGCTCGAGAACGTGCTCCTGCCCGACTTCTTCGGCGACGGCGTTCCCGACGCAGAACGGCGGGCCCGTGAGGCGCTCGATCGCGTCGGCCTGTCGGACAAAGCGGGCGCGCGACCCGCTGCGCTGTCCGGCGGCGAGCGCCAGCGCGTCGCCATCGCGCGCGCTCTGCTCGCCCGTCCTCCTCTGCTGCTCGCCGACGAGCCCACGGGCAATCTCGACGCCAGTACCGGCGAAGGCGTGATCGATCTCTTCCGGCAGCTCCACTGGGCGCGCTGGCGGTGAGCGCGGGCGGCGTCGCCCTCGGCACCGGTTGCCTGGTCTTCTTCCTCGCGCTCGGCGCCGGCCTGCAGGGCGTGGTGAACGAAGTGTTCCCGGTCAGCACGCGCGAGGTCGAGGTGGTGGTCCCGCAGCTCGCCCTGGGAAACCTTCTCGGCGAGCAGAAGATCGACGACGCCACGGTGGCGAAGCTGCGGGCCGTCCGCGGCGTCGCTGCCGCATATCCGAAGATGCAGCTCCGGATCCCGGCCGTCAGCCGTTACAACGGTCTCTTCTTCGGGCGCGAAGTGCGCATGGGTCTGGAAGTGGTGGCCACCGGCTTGATGCCGGAGCTCGTCGGTCCGGATGCGCGGATGCCTTTCGAGGACCACGGAGAAGGACAGCCGGTCCCGGTAGTCGCCAACCGGAGGCTCCTCGAGCTCTACAACAAGGTCTTCGCGCCCCAGCGCAACCTGCCGCGCCTCACCGAATCGATGCTGATCGGCTTCCAGATCCCGCTGGAGCTCGGTCGCAGCTTCGTCACCGCGCGCACGCTGGCAAACCCGCAGGAGACGTCGATGCAACTGGTGGGCTTCTCCGAGCGCGCGACCCTCGCAGGCGTCTCGATGCCGCTCGCCGCGATCCAGCGCATCAACCGCAAGTACGGCGCGGACGCGGACACGTATTCCAGCGTGCTGGTCCGGGCGCAGAGCGCGGACGACGTCACCGACGTCGCCGCCGCCGTGCGCAAGCTCGGCCTCGAGATCGACGACGCGGAGCAGCGCTATGCCGTGCAGATCGGCGCGGCCGTCGAGCTGGTGACGCTCGCGCTTTCGCTGCTCGCGGCCCTGATCACCGGGCTCGCCGCCGTGAACACGATGCAGGCCTTCTATGCCAGCGTGCGCGAGCGGACACGGGAGATCGGAATCCTTCGGGCCGTCGGCGCCACCCGCAGCGACGTCGCCGCGGTGGTCCTTGCCGAGGCGGCCGCGACGGGGCTCGCGGGCGGCGTGGTGGGAGTCGTCCTGGCGCGGACCGTGGCCGCGCTTCTCGACCGGCTTGCCCGGACCGGCCTGCCGGACTTTCCCTTCAAGCCGCCCACGTTCTTCAGCTTCCGAGCCGAGCACGTCGCGCTCGGCGTCGGCGTGGCGCTGCTCGCGGCGCTGCTCGGCGCGCTGATTCCGGCCCGCGCCGCGGCGCGGCTCGATCCGGCGAAGGCTTTGACCGAGTAGCACCGGCGCCTGCGGAGGCCGGCGCCGGAACGTTACCGTCCCAGCCCCACCGGTACATAGGCGCTATGCTCTTGCCGGCCGTCTCCGCGAAGGCGCGCCAGCTGGAATCGGCGCCGTGATACCGTGCGCTGCGCCGCACTGCTGGATCGGTTAAGACAGGACCCCCATGCCGAGGAAGTCCCGTTCGCTTTCGCAGGACCCGCTCGCCTCTTTTCCCCCATGGGCGCGCACGCTGGCCGGGCGCTACTACACGAAGACCATCTCCACCTTCGTCCTCCACGGGGACGTCCGCGACTTGCAGCCTGCCGACGACGGCAAGGGCGGCCGCCGCTTCATCTCTTTGCGCAGCTTTCTCGCCGACGAGCTGTTCGGGACCCGCGACCTGGTCGTCTTCTATGACCGCTCCGGCGGCATCAGGCTCGCCACGCCAGAGATGCAGAAGGACTTCATGGCCGCCGTCGCGGGATACGACACGCTCTTCGGCACCGAGTACGCGAAGGCGGTCCCCAAGGATCCCGCGCGAGCCTTTCCCCTCCTCGAATCCTACGCGCGGGTGCGGATCGCGGACGGCAAGAGCGTCGCCATCATCATCGACTTCGCGGAGACCGTCGCGCCTGCCGGAGACCTCGGCTACATGCCCGGCGAGGATCGGTACTCGCTCGTCACCCTGGTGAAGTGGGCGCAGGATCCCCAGTTCCTCACCGCCGACTTCTCCGTCTGCCTGATCGCCGAAAACCTCGCCGAGCTGAACCCGCGCATCGGCCGCAATCCCTACGCGGCGTCCATCGAGCTGCCCCTTCCTGACGAGAAGGAGCGCTATCAGTACGTCGAATGGAAGATCGCCCAGTCCGGCAAGAAGCGGAGCGACATCTCGGAAGTGAACGCGGAGGCGCTCGGGCAGATGACCGCCGGCATGTCCCGGGTCGCCCTCGATCGCGTGCTCACCGAGGCCATCGCCGGCCCCAGGCTCACGGTGGAGAAGCTGAAGGAGAAGAAGAAGGAGATCATCCAAGCGGAGTGCCACGGGCTTCTCGAGTTCATCGAGCCGGCCCACTCCATCGACATGGTCGCCGGCCACGCCAAGGCAAAGCAGCTCCTGCGCCAGGCGGCGAAGGCCATCCAGTCCGGCAAGCGCGACGTGGTTCCGATGGGCTTCTTGATCGCCGGCCCGATCGGGACCGGCAAGACCTTCCTCGCCACCTGCTTCGCGGGCGAGATCGGCATCCCCTGCGTGAAGTTCCTCAACTTCCGCTCGCAGTGGCAGGGCGTGACCGAAGGAAATCTGGAGAAGATCTTCAACCTGCTGAAGGCGATGTGGCCGGTGGCGGTGATCGTGGATGAGGCAGATGCGTTCCTCGGCAACCGGAATGCCCAAGGCGACAGCGGCACCAGCGCGCGGGTGTTCTCCCAGATCGCGGCCTTCATGGGGAACACCGAATACCGGGGAAAGATCGTCTGGTTCTTGCTCACCTCGCGGCCCGACCTGCTGCCGGTCGACCTGAAGCGCCAGGGCCGCGCCGAGGAGCACCTGGCGCTCTTCTATCCCGAGTCCCACGAAGAGCGCGTCGAGCTGGTCAAGACCATGGCCCGCAAGGCGAAGGTGAACTTCGAGGGCGACCTCGTCGCACTGTTGCCGCCGGACCTGCCGAAGATGTCCGGCGCGGACCTCGAGGCCGCGCTCGTGCGCGCGAAGCTGCGCGCGGTGACCGACCGCCGCGAAAAGGTGAGCGCCGACGATCTTCGCCAGACCTTCGCCGATTTCTTGCCACCCAGCTACCCGTTGGAGGTTGAGCTCCAGACGCTCGTGGCCATCGCCGAATGCACCTCGCGCGAGCTGTTACCGGAGTCATACCGGCAGAAGCCGCGCGACGAGGTGACGCGGCGGATCCGGGAGCTGAAGGTCCTGCTCTCCGAGCAATGATGGAACGGGGAACGAGCTTCAAGTTCCGCTACACCGTCGGCGAAGCGGACACCGCGGCTGCGCTGAAGCCGATCACCGGTGACGATTTCCCGGCCGTGCTCGCGACCACGAAGTGCATCGCGTTGCTGGAGCTCGCGGCGGGTCGACTGTTGAAGGCGGAGTGCGGTCCGGCGCAGCTCTCGGTCGGCGTGATCGTCGACGTGAAGCACCTTGCGGCCACGCCCGTCGGCGCCTGGGTGGAAGCGGAAGCGACGTACACCGGCCGCAACGGGAGGCTGTACGTCTTCGACGTGGTTGCGCGCGACCCGGGCGGAGAAATCATGCGCGGCCGCCATGAGCGCGCGGTCATCGACGAGACGCGCTTGCTGGAGAGCGCGGCGAAGCGCCGCTGACGAAGCTCAAAGCGCCGGGCCGTCGTCGCCGAGCAGGGCACGGCGGATGATCTTCACCGGCGGGAACCCCTGTCGCAGGAAGGCGTCGTGGAACTCCTGAAGCTGGAAGCTCGCGCCCGCCTTCCTGCGGTAGTCGTCCCGCAGCTTGAGGATCTGTAGCTTCCCGAGCGTGTACACGAGGTAGGTCGGGTCGCTCGTGCCTCGCTTCGTCTCCCGCAGCGCGTTCGCGGGCGACTGGTATCCCTCCTTCTCGAAGAACTCCACGGCTTGCTCGAAGGTCATTTCGCCGGTGTGCATCCGGATGCCGACCACATAGCGGGCATTGCGCAGCAGCGCGTCCTGGAGCTGTCCGAGGCGCAGCTTGAGAAAGGCGGTGTCATTCTCCTCGGCGAGGCCCGCTGTGCGGCCGTAGCCTTCATCGAGCATCATCTGCTCGGTGTAATGCGCCCAGCCCTCTACGTTCGAGGCGCATCCCAGCAGCTGGCGCACCTTCTTGGGCGCTCGCTGCACCCAGAGGAGCTGCACGTAGTGGCCGGGGTACGCCTCGTGGATCGCGGTGCTGATCACCGTGCCCCGGTTGAAGCCGGCCATGTGCTCCTCGACCTGCTCCGGCGTCCAGGTCTGCTCGGGCAGGGTGACGTTGAAGAACGCCTCCTTCGCTTTCTCGAACGGTCCCGGCATGTCCATCGAGGCAAACGTGAGCGCGCGCATGAACGGCGGCGTCTCCTCCACGATGGGCAGCACGGGCGAGGGGACGGTGACGATCCGGCGGGTGTCGATGAAGCCGCGCAGGTCGCCGAAGGTGTCGCGGAATGCCTGGAGGAGCCCGGCGGGTGGCGGATGGTCTGCTCCGAGGTCCTGCAGTACCTGCCCCGGCGCCCGGTCCGGGGCGAGCTGCCTCGCCACCCGCTGGAACTCGCGTTGGTTGCGGCGCAGGTCGGCCGTGCCGATCTCCAGGAGTTGGTCGAGCGGCAGATCGACCGCCTCGTCGAAGAGCAGCTTCTTGCGGTATGCGTCCGCGCCGATGCGGTAGTCGCCGCCCGACCTGGGCAACAGATCGTGCTGCAGGAACTGCTGGTAGGCGCGCAGGGCGGAGAGGACCTGCGAGTTCGAGCGCTCGAACTCGCGCCGGGTGTCCGCGTCCTTCGCCTCCTTGAATGCCGCGGGGACGTCGTTCTCGAAGAATGAGATGATGCCGGGCAGCTGCTCGAGCGCGATCGCCGTGTACCATCGCGGCGGGTTTTTCAGGTTCTGCCGGGCCACCTCGAGTACCCGGGGCATCTGCTTCTCGCGCGCGACCAGAGAGGCGAGCCTCCGATCGGGTGACGCGAAATTGCGGCTGATGATGACGAAAGCGCTTTCGGTGATCCCACTGGAGTAGACGTTCGGATCCTTCTCCCATCGCCGGATGGTCGTCAGCTCCAGCAGGCTCGAGCGGATGTCCGAGAGCAGCAAGTCTCGATCCGCGGCGGCATCCGGCGGGCCCCCTGAAGACTGCAGTCTCTGGACGCGGTCCTCGAAGTCCTTCAAGGCGGCGACCTGGGCGTCGATGGCCGACCGGGAGAAGTCCTCGAGTCGCGCGTCGTACGCGTGCAGTCCTGCGCGAGTCGCCCGGGTCGGCGAGTACTTGAAGAACACTTCTTCGAAGTAGCGGTCGGCCAAGGCCGCCAACTCGCCTTGCTCCGCGCCGGACCTGGGCTGAGCGGCGGAGCAGGCGGCCAGCAGGAGCGAGGCTGCGAGGGCGATCCTGAGCTTTCGGCCGTTCGGCATGCAGAAACGTTACCCCATCGTCACGCGGGCCGTCCGGAGGGTCGGTACAGTTCTGGCACTTGCCGACGAGCGCATCTCTGCCCGACGGATCCCTGAAGCTGGGAACCCAAGACCTCTACGCAAGGAGAGGACCATGAATCGTGGCATCCAGTGGAAGATCGTCGCAGCAGGTGTAGCAGCGACTGTAGCAGGTGCGGTTGCACAGTCGCGCTCGTCCGGACCGTCGCTAACCAATGTTCCGACGGCGCAACCGAAGGCAGCTGGCTACGCGCCGGCATCCCAGCTCTCGACGGAGCTGCGCCAGACCATGGTGGCGCAAGGCTCGATGCCGCTGGAGAATCGCCAGGGGATCGTCGGCTGGTACGGTTACGAGAATGACACGCCGAGCTCCACCGATCCGGCGCTGCCGCAGATGGTCCCGGTGCCGCTGGTCGCGACAGAGGCGCAGAAGACGGAGCCTGACAAGAACACGTATCTCGTGCTGAAGGACCAGACGGGTCCCGACAAAGATTACGACTACGGCACCCACTTCCTCTTCCAGGGGCATGAGCTCGCGGCCACGGTCTCGGGCAAGAAGCAGGGATACTTCACCCGGATCAACCTCGACGCTGACACCCATCATCGCGTAACGCTGATGGCGACCCACGACACCGACGGCAATCCGCTCGCGACCATCGACGGCTCTACCTGGGACCCTTTCGCGCAGCGCCTGCTTTTCACGACCGAAAATGCGACCGCTCCGACCTACGCGGCCACCGCGACGTACCCGTCCACGGTCGAGGACGTGTCGGGCGCGCTTGGAATGGGCGGCTACGAAGGAATCCAGAACGACTCGCGCGGCAACATCTGGATCGTCGAGGACATCGGGGGTCCCCCCAAGCAGGTGACGACGGCACGCCAGCCGAACAGCTACATCTACCGCTACGTGCCGCTACACCCGGGCGATCTCCACAACGGGCAGTTGCAGGTGCTGCAGGTCCTGAACGAAGCCGGGGAACCGGTCACGTTCGAGTCGCAGGCCTCCCTCTGCGCGCCGGATCAGGTAGCGATGAGAATGTACGGAAAGACATTCGACACGCGCTGGGTGCCCATCCACAACGCGGTTGTGGGCAGTGCCCCGTTCAACGCGAATGTGGCGGCAAAGGCCGCTCACGGAACCCCGTTCAAGCGGCCCGAGAACGGCGTCTTCCGGCCGGGCACCGG
>VBKQ01000284.1 GCA_005879505.1 Deltaproteobacteria bacterium | reverse complement strand
GCGGCAATGCCAGCCACACTGGCGGTGGAGGGCCTGCCCGCCTAGCCGCCCTGTGGTACCGTGTGGGTGCCGCCCGGGCCGCCAGTCGGGAAGGCGGAGGCCGAGCCCGAGTGTTTGACAAGCCAGCGATGAGACAAAAGCCCTTCGGCCATGCACTGATCGCAGCCGCGGCGATCGCCTTGGCAGTGTACGCGTGCCGCAAGGAGCCGGCTCCGGCGGCAGTCCCCGTCCAGAAAGCATCCCCGGTGGGGGGCCCTTCGGCGTCCGTCGCCAAACCGCTCGACGCAACGTCCGACGCGCGCCAGGAGCCCCATCCGCCGGCCGCTCCCTGCCTGTCCGTGGCCGGCGGCCGCGACCCGGCGTTGCCGGACCTGCTGAACCAGGCAGCGCGCGACTTCGAGGGCGGACGCTACGACGATGCGCTGGAGTGCGCGCGCGAAGCCACCCGCACCGACGGCACCAGCGTCGCGGCGCACCACTTCCGCGGCGCCGCGCTCGCCGAGCTGGGCCACATCGAGGAGGCCCGCACTGCGTACGCCCGCGCCATGGCGCTCGATCCAGATGATCCGGAGGTGCTCCGCTCCGCGGCGGATCTGCACGTGCGGCGTCTCGGATCGCGCGACGATCTGGAGCTCTCCCTCCAGTACGTGAAGCGCGCCCTGCCTCGCGCCCAGAAGGGGCGCGACCGCGGGCTGCTCAAGGAGTTGCACCTCCTGCAGGCGATGGCGCTGGACGACCTGGGGCGACCCGGGGAAGCCCTCGCCGCAGCCAGCAAAGCGATCGAATACGAGCCCAAGGACCGCGAGGCGCGCCGCGAGAAGGGCGTCGCGCTGTTCGAGCTCTGCCGATTCGACCAGGCGAAGACCGAGCTGTCCCGGCTGGCGACGGAGACGCCGGACGCCTGGGCCGAGCATTACCTGGGGCTGATCGCGGAGCGCGCGCAGGACGACGTCGCCGCCGCCGCGCACTTCGCCCGCGCGCGCAAGCTGGATCCGGATGCCTTCAAGCCCACCTCGCAGGCCACGCGCAGCGTGTTCCAGAAGATCGTACAGGAGGAGGTCGAGAAGCTGCCGCCCTCGATCAAGGCGGGGCTCGCCAAGGCGGACTTCGAGGTAACGGAGTTGCCGGAGGTCGGCGATCTGGTCGCCACCGATCCTCCGCTCTCGCCGGGCATCCTCGGTCTTTTCCGCCCCCCTCCGGAGAGCACCTCCGCGAACCTGCGGCCGACGATCCTGCTCTACCGGCGCAACCTTTCGCGCGCGGCGCACAACGACGATGAGCTGCGGCGCGAGGTGCGCGACACGTTGATGCACGAGGTCGGTCACCTCAACGGCGAGGACGACGAGCAGCTCCGCGATCGCGGACTATAGATTCCGCCATGAAGATGATCGACGTCGGGGAGAAGGAGCGAACGTCGCGACTGGCCATCGCGCGCGCCGAGTTGCGCTGCTCGCGCGAAACGCTCAAGCTCCTCAACGAAGGCCGGCTGGAAAAGGGCGATGCCCTGGCGGCGGCGCGGCTGGCGGGGATCATGGCCGCGAAGCGGACGCCGGACCTCCTGCCTCTCTGCCATCCCATCGTGCTCGCAGGCGCCGACGTCGACGTCGCCTGCGACGAACGCGCGGGCCTGGTGCGCATCGAAGCCCGGGTGCACGCCGTCGAGCGCACGGGCGTGGAGATGGAGGCGCTGACGGCGGCGATGGCGGCCGCCCTGACCATCTACGACATGGCGAAGCGCCACGACCGCGGGATGGAGATCGTCTCGGTGCGCCTGGTGCACAAGAGCGGGGGCCGCAGCGGGAGCTGGAACCGCGAGGACGAGGCGCCCCAGCCGCGGGCGGACCAGCCGCTCACGGCGCCACGGGCGAAGAAGGTCCCGCGGTAGGAAGTTGGTCTAATGCGCTCCGGTGGAGCTGAGGAAGCGTTCGGCGTCGATCGCGGCCATGCAGCCGGTGCCTGCCGCGGTGACGGCTTGGCGGTAGGCCGGATCGGCGGCGTCGCCCGAGGCGAAAACGCCGGGCACTGAAGTCCGGGTGGTGCCGGGCGCGACCTTGATGTAGCCGACCTCGTCCATCGCGAGCTGCCCCTTGAACAGCGAGGTGTTCGGCTCGTGACCGATGGCGATGAACAGGCCGCCCATCGGCAGCTCGCTGATCTGTCCGCTCTTGGTATTGCGCGTGCGCACGCCGCGCACCCCGCTCTGCTTCTCGCCGAGGATCTCGACCACCTCCTGGTTCCACGCCCAGGCGATCTTCGGGTTCGCCAATGCGCGTTCCTGCATCACCTTGCTCGCGCGCAGGGCGTCGCGGCGGTGGATCACCGTCACCTTGGTCGCCATCTTGGTGAGGAATATGGCTTCCTCCATGGCGGTGTCCCCGCCGCCCACCACCCCGACCTCCTTGCCGCGGAAGAAGAAACCATCGCAAGTGGCGCAGGCGGAGACGCCGTGTCCGGACAGCAGCTTCTCGGATGGGATGTCGAGCCACTTGGCCGAGGCGCCCGTAGCGATGATCACCGTCTGCGCGAGCATCTGGTGACCGCCATCGCCGGCGATGCGAAACGGCCGGCTCGACAGATCGGCCTTGACCACCATGCCGTCGATGACCTGCGTTCCAAAGCGCTCGGCCTGGGCGCGGAACAACTCCATCAGCTCGGGACCGAGCACGCCCTTGGGAAAGCCGGGATAGTTCTCGACGTCCGTGGTGATGGTGAGCTGACCGCCGGGCTGCACCCCCGAGAAGAGGACCGGCTTCAAATTGCCGCGGGCCGCGTAGATCGCGGCGGTATATCCCGCTGGTCCTGAGCCGATGATGACGACCTGGTGCTTCTCCACGATATCTCCTTGAAAAAGCGCCGCAGTGTAACCCGGAAGGAACGCGGCTGCCCGGCTTCTGGTCCAATGCGGAGCTTCTGGTACAGTGCGGCGCCGAGGAGACATTGGATCCCGCACAGCTCAAGAAGATTCCCTTGTTCGCCAACCTGACGGCGGACCACCTGCAGAAGGTGGCGAACATCGCCACGCAGAAGCAGGCGCGCGCGAACGAGAAGATCTTCCAGGAAGGTGAAGTCGGGACCGAGATGTACCTGATCGGCGCTGGCAAGGTGAGAATCTCCAAGATGGTGCCCGGAGTGGGCGAGGAGGCGCTGGCGATCCTCGAGTCCGGCAGCTACTTCGGCGAGATGGCGCTGATCGACGATACGCCCCGCAGCGCCGATGCGACCGCGCAGATGCCGTGCACGTTGTACGCGATCCAGAAAGCCGATCTGGAGGAGCTGATGTTCCTCCACAAGGACCTCGCCTACGAGCTCCTCTGGACGTTCGTTCGCACGCTCTCGGCGCGGCTGCGCGAGACGAACGACAAGATCAAGGCGTTCTTCGCCCTCAGCGCGCGGTTCTAGCCGCGCTATGCTTCTGGCTGTACCGCGCATTCCCGGACCGGGCTCCCGTTTTGGGAGTCCGGCATTGAGACCCGTTCCTCCGAAGCCCGTTGGCATATCCGCTGCACTGCAGCGGACTCATGCGGCAGGCGGAAAGGATCCTCAGCGAGGGCGCGGCGGGGCTGGCCGATGCGGAGCTGCTCCGCGTCGTACTCGGCGCCCGCGACGAATTGCTCGCCTGCCGCCTTCTCTCCCGAGGTCTGCCTCCGTTGCGGCGGGCGGGCCCGGGGGAGCTGCTGCTGGAATCGGGGATGAGCGCTGCTCTCGCGGCGCGCGTCATGGCGGCGCTCGAGCTCGGGCGGCGGGTGGCGCTCGCGCCCGCACCAGACCGCCGGCGTCTCTTGCGAGCCCGGGACGTGGCCGCCGTGCTCTGGGCACGCCTCGCGCACCTTCCACACGAGGAGTTCTGGACGGTGCTGATGAACTCACGGCTGCAGGAGATCCTCTGCGTCCAGATCGCACGCGGAGGGCTGACGCAGTGCTCGGTCTCGCCGCGGGAGGCCTTCGCGCCGGCCATCGTGCATCGGGCGCCGGCTGTGGCCTTCATTCACAATCATCCCTCTGGAGATTCCGCGCCTTCCGCGGAAGACCAGCGGCTCCAGCTGCTGCTCGATGAGGCCGGGCATGCCCTGGGCGTGCGCGTCGTCGATCACCTGGTGCTGGCGGAGGGCGGGCTGCACAGCGCGGTCGAGGGCGCGTCGCCGCCGCCGGATCCGGTTTCGCTCGTTCCGCGCGAGGGCGTGGGGTAAAGGAGGAGGGGGATGGAGCTGTCCGAAGCGCTGAAAGAGCATTTCGGGTACGACACGTTCCGCAAGGGACAGGAAGCGATCGTCCGGTCAGTGCTGTCAGGGCGGCCGACCATCGCCATCCTGCCCACCGGAGGAGGCAAGAGCCTCTGCTACCAGCTCCCGGCGCTGCTGCTCGAGGGCACGACGGTCGTGGTCTCGCCGCTGGTCGCGCTGATGAAGGATCAGGTGGATGCGCTGCGCGCGCGGGCCATCGCCGCGACTTTCGTGAACAGCTCGCTGCCCGAGAGCGAGCGGCAAGAAAGGCAGTCGGCGTTGCGGCGCGGGGAGTATCGCCTGGTGTACGTCGCGCCGGAGCGCTTCAAATCGCCGTCCTTCCTCGCGGCGATGGGGGCCCTCAAGGTCCCGCTGCTGGCGGTCGACGAGGCGCACTGCATCTCGGCCTGGGGACACGACTTCCGTCCCGAATACCAGCAGATCGCGCGCGCTCGCGAGCAACTGCGGGCAGAGCGCGTGCTGGCGCTGACGGCGACCGCAACGCCCGAGGTGCGGCGCGACATCGCCGACGCGCTCGAGCTGCGAGATCCCCGGGTGTTCGTCGCCGGGTTCGATCGGCCCAACCTGTTCATCGAAGTGCTGCGCGTCACCGGCGACAAGGACAAGCTGGGTCGGCTGGTCGCGCTGTCGCGGTCTGGCGGCCCGGGGATCGTCTACGCCGCCACGCGCAAGAACGTGGAGAAGGTGGTCGCCTCGCTGCGCGCCTCGGGCGTGGATGCGCTGGGATATCACGCGGGAATGCCGGACGCGGAACGGACCTCCGTGCAGGAGCGTTTCGTCCGGGGTGAAGCTCCGGTGATCGCCGCCACCAACGCGTTCGGCATGGGCGTGGACAAAGCGGACATCCGCTTCGTCGCGCACTTCGACGTGCCGCGCTCGCTCGAGGCGTACTATCAGGAGATCGGCAGGGCCGGACGCGACGGTCTGCCGAGCCACGCCTTGCTTCTCTTCAATTACGCCGATGTGATGATGCAGCGGCGGATGATCGAAGCGGGGCGTCCCTCGCGCGATCTGGTCGAGCGCGCCTGGGGGGCAGCCCGCGAATTGCTCGAGGGCTCCGTCGATCAGCTCGCGCAAGCCTGCAGGGTCACGGTGCCGGAGCTTTCCGGAGCGGTGCGTCTGCTCGAGAGCGCCGGGCATCTCGAGCGCGGCCTCGGCCGGGACGGCCGGTTCTTCGTCGCCACTCCCGCGGTCGCGCCAGATGATCTGGCCGTCGATTTCGAGCTGCTCGAGCTGCGAGTCGCCAGGGAGCGGCAGATGCTGGACCGGCTGGTCAGGTTCGCCGATACGCGGGGCTGCCGCCGGCAGAACCTGTTGCGCTACTTCGGTGACGCCGATGCTCCGCGCGGCTGCGACGCTTGCGAGAGCTGCAAGGGAAGCCGTGCGCCGGAGCCGGAGGAGATCGCGCCGGCGCCACGCAAGCGCAAGCAGGCGGAGCCGGCGGTCCCCGACGATGCGCCTTATGACGAGCAGGTGTTCGAGAAACTGCGATCGCTCCGGACGGCGCTGGCGCGCGAGAGCCGGGTACCGCCCTACGTCGTCTTCCACGATTCCACCCTGCGCGAGCTCGCCCGCGCGCTGCCGCGCGACGAGAAGAGCTTCCTCGCGGTGAAGGGCGCCGGCCCGGGCCGCTGGCAGCGGTACGGAGAAAGAGTGGTGGCGATCACCCGGACCACGGCGCCGTCCGACTCGACGCCGGTCGTCAGCGAGCCCGGCGCGCAGCGCGACCTCGGGTTCGAACCGGTGCCGGTGCGCAAGAAGGTTCCGGCTGGCGGCGACGACTATGGGCCAGCGCCGAGGGCGCCTTCCTCCGATCTGTGGGCGCTCCATGCGGCGGGCGCGACACTGAACGAGATGTGCACCCGCCTGCGGAAGACCGCTGCGGAGGTCGCCTCCGAGCTTGCGGACGGCGCGCGCGCTGGAAAAACGGTCGACGTCGCGCGGCTGCTCGGGACGGACCGCGTCGAGGCAATTCGCGCTGCGGCCCGGGGCGCCGAAGGCGACGTGGTGGCGGTGCGCCGGCGCCTGCCGTTCCCGGCCGCACTCGCCGAGATCCGCCTGGCGCTGACTCGGCCCGACGGTTCAACCGGTTGAACTGCGTCCGCCGGCTACCACTGGCAGTCCCGAAGGCCGCATATCGCCCGCGACATGCCTCACGTCGCAGCGCCGCCGATGCGGACACGACGGTGCGCTGCGGTTGAAGTGTTTCGACCCTAGAACGGAATGTCGTC
>VBKQ01000537.1 GCA_005879505.1 Deltaproteobacteria bacterium | reverse complement strand
TCAACGAGACCTCGGTGGGCGTGCTCAACCTGATCGTCGCCAACAAGGACAAGATGCGGATCCCGGCGAATCTGCCCCAGCAATAGGCGCTCGCCAGGCGAAGCCGAGGGAGGACGATCATGGCTGGCGCAGCACCGCAGGAACACACCGGCAGGGGCGGAAAGAAGCCGCTGGACGCCGAGCTGAACCTGGTGCCCTTCATCGATCTGCTCTCCTGCTGCATCAGCTTCCTTCTGATCACGGCAGTGTGGACGCAGATCGCCGGGCTCCAGGTGGCGAGCAGTGGTGGCCCCCCGGAGCCTCAGACCAAGCAGGAAAGCACCATCGAAGTGCGGCTCCTGCTCAACGACAAGGGCTATCAGCTGCTGATGGCGGGTGCGAGCATCGAGATCCCGAAAGTGAACGGAGGGTTCGACCGCCGCATGCTCGCCGAGAAGCTGAAGACGCTGAAGACGAGCCTTCCCGACCAGAACGCGATCACGGTGCAGCCTGAAGATACCGTGGCGTACGCCGATCTGGTGGAGACGGTGGACACGGCGATGGGCGAGCAGCTGCGCAACGTCACGGTTGCGCCGGCGAACTGAGGGGATGGGAATGGCCATCGTCACGCCAGGCAAGCGGCCCTGCGAGCGGATCGCGCGCAGCAAGGTGCTGGGAAAGAAGTTCATCCGCGGCAAGCGCGGCGTGTACGCGGCGCTCACGCTCACTTCGCTGGTCGACGTGATGACGATCATCGTCATCTTCCTGCTGATGAACTTCAGCGCGAACGGCGAGGTGCTGTACATCAGCAAGGACATCCGGTTGCCCGACGCGTACCACGGCTCGCAGCTCGATCGGGCACCCGTGATCTCCATCTCCGCCGAAGCGGTCACCTTCGACGGGAGGATGCTGCTCAATACCGGCGACCTGGTGAAGGGCGACGCGATGAGCGTGCCGGAGCTGGAGGAGGCGCTGCGCGACGAGAAGCGCCGCTACGAGACCATCCACGTGGAGGACCCGGACCATCCCTTCCGGGGCCTGATCAACGTGCAGGCGGACCGGCGGATCCCGTTCAAGGTGATCAAGCGGGTCATGTTCGCCTGCAACCAGAGCGGGTTCGGGAACATCAATTTCGCCGCGCTCTCCCGCGAAGGGGCCGCGCCAAAGACGGTCACTGCCAGCAGGTAGCGAGACAGTCAGCCGACCGCCAGATCGGGCTTTACAGGGTCCTGCGGATCACTCTATTTTGCGCCGCCCGAAGACTGGTGGAGTACCGCGCCCATGCAGAACATCTTCAGACGCGCCCTGCCTCTTCTCGCCGTCCTCGCGCTTCCGCTCGCAGCACGCGCCGACGAGGCGAAGCTCATCCTGCCCGACCTCGGCAGCGTCAGCTTCCTGGGGACGTCGGGGCGCACCCTTCTGGAGATCGGCCTCATCATCTGCGCGCTCGGCTTGATCTTCGGCAGCGTGATCTTTTCATCGGCGCGATCATGGTGATCTACTTCGGATGGTTGCGCCATTTCGAGGCGGCCAAGGTCGTCACCATCCTGGTCTTCAGCCTGCTCGGAATCGGGGGCAGCTACGGCGTGGCCTGGTTCGGGATCCGGGTCAACACCTTCGCCAACTCGCGCACGGCGTTCGCCTCGCTCAAGGGCAAGCCCTTCCCGACCTACGCCATTCCACTCAAGGCCGGCATGTCCATCGGCACGATGCTGATCAGCATCGAGCTGCTGATGATGCTCTGCATCCTTCTCTTCGTGCCGGTCGACTACGCGGGGCCCTGCTTCATCGGCTTCGCCATCGGCGAATCGCTCGGCGCATCCGCGCTGCGCATCGCCGGCGGCATCTTCACCAAGATCGCCGACATCGGCAGCGACTTGATGAAGATCGTCTTCAACATCAAGGAAGACGACGCGCGAAACCCCGGCGTGATCGCCGATTGCACCGGCGACAACGCCGGCGACTCCGTGGGCCCCTCGGCCGACGGATTCGAGACGTATGGCGTGACGGGCGTCGCGCTGATCAGCTTCATCCTCCTCGCCGTGCGCGATCCGATGGTCCAGGCGCAGCTGCTGGTCTGGATCTTCGCCATGCGCATCATGATGATCGTCGCATCCGTCGGCTCCTACCTGATCAACGAGGTCGTCCAGCGCGGGCGGTTCGCGAACGCCGACCGGATGAACTTCGAGGCGCCCCTCACCTTCCTGGTGTGGCTCACTTCCCTGGTCTCGGTGGCCATCACCTTCGTCGTCAGCTACCTGCTGATCCCGAACCTGGGCGGCGACTCCAGCATGTGGTGGAAGCTGTCGCTGATCATCACCGCGGGCACCCTCGCCGGTGCGATCATTCCCGAAGTGGTGAAGGTGTTCACCTCGGTGGAGTCCGCGCACGTCCGCGAGGTCGTCACCGCCTCGCGCGAAGGCGGCGCCTCCTTGAACGTGCTCTCCGGGCTCACGGCGGGGAACTTCAGCGCCTACTGGATGGGCATCGTCATCGTCGCCTTGATGGGGATCGGCTTCTTCGTCTCCGCGCAGGGGCTCTCCCAGGTGATGCTCGCGCCGGCGGTGTTCGCCTTCGGCCTGGTCGCCTTCGGTTTCCTGGGGATGGGCCCGGTGACCATCGCCGTCGACAGCTATGGCCCGGTGACCGACAACGCCCAGTCCGTCTACGAGCTCTCGCTCATCGAGCAGCTCCCCGGAGTCGAGGCGGAAGTGAAGCGCGACTTCGGATTCGACCTGTCGTTCGAGAAGGCGAAGCACTTCCTCGAGGAGAACGACGGCGCGGGCAACACGTTCAAGGCCACTGCCAAGCCTGTGCTGATCGGAACCGCGGTCGTCGGGGCGACCACCATGATCTTCTCCATCATCATGGTGCTCACCGACGGCCTGCGCGCGAACATGCAGTACCTCACCATCCTGCACGCGCCCTTCCTGCTCGGCCTGATCACGGGCGGCGCGGTGATCTACTGGTTCACCGGCGCATCGATCCAGGCGGTCTCCACGGGCGCCTACCGGGCGGTGGAATTCATCAAGGCGAACATCAAGCTCGAGGGCGCCACCAAGGCCTCCATCGCCGATTCGAAGAAGGTGGTGGAGATCTGCACGCAATACGCGCAGCGCGGCATGTGGAACATCTTCCTGGTGGTGTTCTTCTCCACGCTCGCGTTCGCTTGCCTGGAGAGCTACTACTTCATCGGGTACCTCATCTCCATCGCGCTGTTCGGCCTCTACCAGGCCATCTTCATGGCG
>VBKQ01000283.1 GCA_005879505.1 Deltaproteobacteria bacterium | reverse complement strand
GGTCACGGCGGGTCGGAATTCCACGGCGGTGCGGCTGCTCCGGCATTCCACGGATCAGCGACGCCGCAGGCCCAGCCGGGCACTCGTTCCGGCGCCTTCAGCGGGTTCAACCATGGAGGCGTGGCGAGAGGCTTCTCGTCCCGCGGGCAGTCGAGTTTCGGAGGTGGATTCCACGGCGGCGGATTCCACGGCGGCGGAGGTCACAGATGATTCGAGTCAGGGGAGCATTCGCATTGGCGGTGGTCGTTGCAACCTGGGCTCCGGCAAGCAGAGCTCAGCAAGCACACCAGAGAACCTACCCCTCCGCGGAAGACGCCGCACAGGCACTATTCCTCGCGGTCCAGGCCGGGGACGAACCAGGGTTGTCGCAGATCCTCGGCGGAGACAGCAAGCTGTTCTCGGCCGGCGACAAGGACCAGGACGATCTCGATCGCGGGACGTTCCTCGCCAAATACCGCGAGATGCACCGCCTCGCTCGCGAACCGGACGGAACGATCCTCTACCTCGGCGCGGAGAACTGGCCCTTTCCCATTCCGATCGTGTCCACGAAGGGCGCTTGGTCCTTCGATGCGCAGACAGGAACGCGGGAGATCCTCTTCCGGCGCATCGGAGCAAATGAGTCGTTTGCCATCGACGTCTGCCAGGCGCTCGCCAGGGCGGACCAGGTAGACCCCGCGGCTTTCCTCGGCAACCGGGTTCCGTTCCACGGTTACTACTTCCGCGCCTTGCCGGTTTCGGGAAAGCACGCTTCCTTCGTCGCGTACCCGGCGGAGTACCGCTCGTCGGGCGTGATGACCTTCATCGTGGAGGACGGCGGCGTGGTGTACGAGCGCGACCTGGGTCCTGACACGGCGAAGGCCGCAGGCAGGATTACCAACGAGAAGCCGGACTCGACATGGCACGCGCTGCAATGAGCGGGGGTCACCCCGAACTGCTTCGGGAGGATCTGAGGGGCAACCTCCTCGACTTCTCCCCGGCGCCTGCCATCAAAGTCACCGAGCTTCGACCTCGCCTGCGCCGGCGGACGGGCGTGAGCCGCGTGGTGGCCCGGCGGAACAAGAGCCTCGTGTTCCTCGACCCCAGGGAGATCTGGGCATTCGAAGCGGCGGACCGGCTGACGTACGTGCACTCGCTCGAGGGCAAGTTCGTCATCGATCTGTCGCTGGCGGCGATCGAGGCATCGTTCGGCCGGGCGCTCTTCCGCGTGCACCGCAACTGGGTGGTGAACCTGGCCTACGTCAAGGAGTTGGAGCGTGTCGTCGGAGGAACGGCGCTGACCATCGGCAGCGGCCTGGGGCCCGAGAGGCGGACCATCCGCGCCCCCGTCTCGCACAACCGCGCGAAGACTCTCAGGACCGTGCTCCTGAAAAACGCCACCGGCCTGCGACACCTCTGACCTCCAGGGTATTTCCACGGGCCTCAGCATCGACCCCGGCCCCCCAGCATCAACAGGAAGCGAAAGGAGCGGACATGTACCCGACGAAGAACGATCTGCCGGAAACGACACGGCGGCAGATGATCGACCTCTGCAACGCGCGCCTCGCCGACGCCATCGATCTACAGACGCAGACGAAGCAGGCGCACTGGAACGTGAAGGGTCCGGATTTCATTGCCTTGCATGAGCTGTTCGACAAGGTGAACGGGGACGTCGAGGACTACGTCGATCTGCTCGCCGAGCGGGCCGTCCAGCTGGGCGGGGCCGTCGAGGGAACGGCGCGATCGGTCGCGAAGCGAACGACCCTGCCCGAGTACCCGGTGAAGGGCGGGAGCGGCCGGCAGCACGTCGACGCCCTATCCTCCGTGCTGGCGGCGTTCGGCAAGCTCATGCGCGGCGCAATCGAGGAGAGCCAACGCGTGAACGATCAAGATACCAACGACATCTTCATCGAGATCTCGCGGGGCACGGACAAATGGCTCTGGATGGTCGAGGCCCACCTCCAGTCGGAGGGGTAAACGAGGCAGGCGGCGGAACGGGGTTGCGCGACCCGCCAGGTGGCGACGACGAGGCCAAGAGGGCGGAGGAAGCGATCGACGAGGCCCTCGCCGAGTCGTTTCCTGCGAGCGATCCGCCCCCGTGGACACTCGGGCTCGACCCGCACTCCGCTTACGTCGCCGGAACCGAAGAGCCGGAGGCGACGCGATCGTCGCCCGGCGGACGGCCCCGACCGTGACCAGGCGTTGCTGGCGGCGAGTGCTCCTCGCGGCGCTGATCGTCCCGGCGGCGGCGACGCCGGCGCTTGGGGCCGACCGGGCCTTCGAGATCGCTTCCGAGCACCTCGATTGCCGGTACTCGACGGCCGATCGGTCGGCGGAGTCGTCAGCGGCAGAGACCTCCGGCCCGCTGGAGGGCGTTCTCTTGCCCGACAACGACGTGTTCCGCCCACTCCTCGCGGACCAGCGGGAGCCGCGGTTCTACGCGGACTACCGGCGAATCCACTTCAATAGCGACTCCGCTGTGCTCGCTGAGGGGCGCGGCAGGAGCATCAACGCGGCCCTCGTCGCCCTCGGCGGCGCGTTCGGCATCTGGGGCCTGCGGCAGCCCCGCGGCTGCGACGGGCTCCAGGTGAGCTTGTTCGGCGTGGCCCTTTCGCAGTTCAACCTCGACACTCCTGAGTTGGACCTCCTCAACACCGACTACCTCGTGGGGCCGGAGGTCACTTTGCGGCGCGGACGCTGGTCGGGGCGAGTGCGCTTCTATCACCAGAGCAGTCACCTGGGCGACAAGTTCCTTGTGAACTATGGCCTCGCGAACGGCGTGCAGCGCGAGAACCTGAGCTTCGAGATCCTGGACGTGCTCGGCTCGGTCGAGGATACGTGGTGGCGGGTTTTCGCCGGCGGGGGCCTCGTGGTTCTCAACTCCAGCACGCGCCACCTCACCTCCACGCCGGCGTTCATTCAGTGGGGCTTCGAGCTGCGCGGTCCCGTCTGGGAGCCTTGGGACTGGTTGAAGAACACGCGCTTGCGTCCGGTGCTCGGTGGAAACTTCTCGTCGGTGCAGGCGATCGGGTGGACCCCGAACGGGAGCGTGAGCGGGGGCCTCGAATGGGCATCGCCGGGTGGCGCGCACCGTGTCCGGCTGCTGGTCGAGTATCAGCGGGCGGCGGTGCTCTTCAGCCAGTTCTTCTTCGAGAGGACCCAGGACTTCGGCGCCCAGCTGCAATTCGAGTTCTAGTCGCGGCGGGTGAGGCATACTGGGACGTGCCACGTTGTGCACGAGGTGCGTCGTGCCTCTGTTCGAGCTGGTGATCGCGCTCCTCGTTGCTGGCGCGCTCCTCTCCGCGTGGGCGCGGCACATCAGCGTCCCCTACCCAGCGCTTCTCGCGCTCTCCGGGGCGGGCCTCGCGCTCCTCCCCCGCATGCCGAGCGTGACGCTCGACCCGGAGCTCGCGCTCGCCCTGTTCGTCGCGCCGGTGCTCCTCGACGCGGCATTCGACTCGTCGCCGCGCGATCTGAAGAGGCACTGGCGTGCGGTAGTGGGTCTTGCCGTGGCCGCGGTCGCGGCGACCATCGGAGCGGTCGCCGCCGTGGCCAGGCTCTGCGTCCCCGGCTTGCCCTGGCCTGCCGCAATCGCCCTGGGCGCCATCGTCGCCCCGCCCGACGCGGCGGCCGCGACCGCCGTGCTCAAGCAGATGCGCCCGCCGCATCGGCTGCTCGTCATCCTCGAGGGCGAAAGCCTCTTCAACGACGCGAGCGCGCTGCTCGTGTACCGCCTCGCGGTCGCCGCCGCGGTTGCAGGAAGCTTTTCCGCCTGGTCGGCGCTGCCGTTGCTCGCGGTCGTGTCCCTGGGCAGCGTGCTCGTCGGGGCAGTCTTGTCGCGCCTCTTGCTGTTCATCGTCGGGCGGATTCGCGACGTGGCCACCTCGGTCATCATCCAGTTCGTCACCACCTTCGCCGTCTGGATTCTCGCCGAGCGGCTTCGCCTTTCCGGCATCATCACCATCGTCACTTTCGCCATCCTGACGGCGCGCAGCGCGCCGGCGCGCATGCCGGCCCGCCTGCGCATTCCCTCGTACGCGGTCTGGGAGGTCGTGGTCTTCGTCCTGAACGTCCTCGCCTTCATCCTGGTCGGCCTGCAGCTGAGGCCGATCTTGCAGCGCCTCGATCGACCTGAGCTGTTCGATTATCTCGCCACCGCGGCAGCAGTCTGCGCCCTCGTGATCATCGTACGGATGCTCTGGGCCCTGGCCTATGCGTTCGCGGAGCGTTGGCCGCGCCAGCATCAAGCTCACCCACGGTCCGGCCCGCGCGATTCCCTTCGCTCCGCCATCGCCATCGGCTGGAGCGGGATGCGCGGCATCGTGACGCTCGCCGCGGGGCTTGCGCTGCCTGGCGGCTTCCCGGGGCGCGACCTGGTCCTCTTCACGGCCTTCTGCGTGGTGCTCGTCACGCTCGTCCTTCAGGGCGGCACTCTCGCGCCTCTGATGCGCTTGCTCCGCCTCGAGGACGACGGCGCCATCGAAGGCGAGATCCGCCACGCCCGCGCCGAAACGGCGCGCGCGGCACTGAAAGCACTGCAGGGCACGCGAGGGAGCGGGATCGCGCTTCTCACCCGCAAGTACGAGGCGCGTTTGCGCCGCGCGGACGGGTCCAGGCCGGCAGCACCCGAGGACGTGGACGAGGTGCCTGTCTACACGGAGGCGCTGCGCCGCGCGTACGAGGCGGAACGCCGTAAGCTGATCGAGTTGCGCGCAAGCGGGGTCATCGGAGACGACGCGTTCCACCGGGTGGAGCAGGAGCTCGACTGGGCCGAAATGCACGCGGAGGCGCAGCTCGGCACGGCCTAGAGAGGTTCGACCAGCGGTCCTCCGTTCGTCGAAGCGACCCCTTGTCTGCCCGAGATGGCGTTTTCCCTGCCCCGGCGCTAGGCTGCTGCTCGCGCCAACGCCTCATTTGCCGTCGCAATCCCGGCCACGAGGAAACGGGCGCTGGGGTTGAAACGTCATGTACTGTTATGCATCGCATCAAAGGAGGGTTGTCCGATGGCCATGAACTCCAGCATCGAACGGCTGGCGGAGCGGCTCGGCATCGGAAGCGGCTCGAGGAAGGTCGGCCGGACGACCCTGCTGCGATTATCGATCTACTACGCGGTCGTTTTACTGATCGTCGGCGGGCTCATCGTCCTGACCGACAACATGGAGGCCTTGCACATGGCCGCTGCCATTGCGAGACGCAAGGCCACCGAGAACCCGGACGCCTTCCTCGCCGGAACCCCGGAAAGCTGGAAGATGCTGACGCACGGCGTACTCGGCCCGCTCTTCCGCGCGCTGCCGCCGCTCGGAACGGGCGCCGCTGCCGTGATCACCGCTTTCCTGCTCGCGGTCCCAGTCGCATTCACTTACGTGCGGACGCGCAACAGCCTCCAGTACGACCAATCGCTCGTACAGACCGTGATCATGCTCCCGGTCGTCGTCACCGCGATCCTCATCGTCGTGGAGAACAGCCTCGCACTGGCCTTCAGCCTGGCGGGCATCGTGGCTGCAGTGCGGTTCCGCAACAATCTCAAGGACAGCAGAGACGCCGTCTACATCTTCGCTGCGGTTGGGATCGGGTTTGCCAGCGGCGTCGGCGCGCTCGCGATCGCCGCCTTCCTTTCCATCTTCTTCTGCGCGATGGAGCTCCTGCTCTGGAAGCTCGATCTCGCGGCGGACCACGAGCACACCTTCGGGCTTCTTTGCACGCCGGCCGGCGCGCCCGCCCAGCGCATCCACCTCCCGGCCCTGCGGCGTACGGCCGGGACCACCCCCGCCGCCGGTACGGACGTGGATTCCATGATTCCTTCGGCGGACACCGGCTTGCTCGCTCTAGGCGGGGCGAAACCGGAAGTCCGCAACGGCGACGCGAACGTTGCCAAGAGGCCGCCGCAGCGG
>VBKQ01000282.1 GCA_005879505.1 Deltaproteobacteria bacterium | reverse complement strand
AAGCTGAGGGTCTCGGGACGAGAGCATCACCGGCCCGCCAGGCCGGCCAGGAAACTGCGCGGAAAGGCGCGGCGGATCCTCGCTCACCGCCAGCACGTGACCGATGCCCCAGCCCCTCTGCGCGCGATGAACGATCTTCATGCCTTTGAGGAACCGCGGCACGGCGGACCTTCTATACTGGAACACGCATGGAGAGCCACGCCATCGAGCCGCCGGGCGCGGCGATGCGCAACCGGCCCCGGCTAGGCGACTTCTTTCGAGCCTCGCTGCTGCTCGGGGTGATCGGCTTCGGCGGCGGTCTGTCGGTGTTGGCGAACATCCATACGCTCGCGGTGATCAAGCGGCGGTGGATGACGGAGCGGGAGTTCACCAACACCATCACCGTCGCGCAGATGCTCCCCGGCGGCGCCGCCGCCAACGCGATGGCCTACACCGGATTGCGCTTCGGCGGCCTCAAGGGCGCGTTCCTCGGCTACGTCGGGTTCGTAGTGCCGGGATGGATCGCGGTGATGGCGCTGGCGTTCCTCTACGTGCATTTCGGCGCCACACCCGATGTCGCGACGCTGCTCGGGGGCTTCAATGCCGCGGTGGTCGGCGTGATCGGCGCGATCACCCTGAAGATGGCAAGGACGGCCGTCGGACGCCTCTGGCAGATGGGCGTCGCCGCCGGCGCGCTTCTCTTCTCGGTGCTCGGCGATGCGCCCCCCGGCGAGGTCGCCCTTCTCGCCATCGGTGTGGGCCTGGCGGTCGATCTGGGGACCAAGCGCGCGCGCCTCCTCGCCATGGAGCGGCGGCGCACTCGCGAGCGGCGCGAAGGTCCGGTCGTGCTGCCCGAGGAAGGGGCGACGCTGGCGACGCAGAAGCCGGAGCCTCCGAAGGAGATGAACGTCGCCCCCTGGACCGTGTTCGCCGTCATGATGGGCATCGCCTTGCACGCTCCCGGAGTCGACGCGGAGCTGGTCCGGATCGCGTTCTCGTTCTTCCGCACCGGGCTCGGGGCGTACGGCGGCGGCTTCGCGATCGTGCCGCACCTCAAGCAGGTGGTCGAGCGCGAGCATTGGATCAGCGAGCGGCAGTTCGCGGACGCCGTGGCGATCGGCAAGCTCACGCCCGGCCCCGTGCTTCTGCTCGCCACCTTCATCGGGTACCTGCGCCACGGTTGGCTCGGTGCCGTGGTGGCGACCATCGGTATCTTCGCCGCGCCGTTCGCGCTGGTGGCTACCGCGGGCACCTGGCTCGATCGGATCCGCTCGCGGCGGCCCGTCCGGGCGGCGCTGCGCGGGCTCACCCCAGCGGTGCTGGGCTTGATGGCGGCGGCGGTGATTTCGCTCGGCGACACCATCAACGGCGAGGGAGAGATCGCCATCGCCATCGCGGTGGGCCTGACCCTCAGCCGTTTCGAGATCAACCCGGCGGTGATGCTCGCGCTCGGAGGGGCGGCCCGGTTCGCCTTTCGCTTCGCGGGATTGTAAAGGAGCCTCATGGACCTCGAGGCGCAGCGGATTGCAGCGGGCGAGCAGGCCGCTCAGCTCGTGCAGGACGGGATGGTGATCGGCTACGGCACTGGGCGGGCGGCGACCGCCGCGCTCGAGGCCCTCGCGCGCCGCAAGGTCCGCGTCCGCGGCGTGCCCACGTCGCAGAAGACGGTGCAGATTTGCCAGCGCCTCGGCCTTTCCCTGGTCGCCCTGGAGGACCATCCCCGGCTGGATCTGGTGATCGACGGCGCCGATGAGGTCGATCCGCGAGCACAGTTGATCAAAGGCGGCGGCGGAGCGCACGCGCGGGAGAAGCTGGTCGCGCTCGCCGCCGCCCGCCTCATCATCGTCGTCGAGGAGATGAAGCTGGTCGAGCGCCTCGGTGCGACCCGCGGCATTCCCATCGAGGTCCTCGCCTTCGGCTGGACCGGGACCCTCCAGCGGATCGCGGAGTTGATGCCCGGAGCGGCGCGCCGGGACGGCCCTTTGAGCGACAACGGCGGCGTGCTCGTGGATGCGCCGCTGCCGGCAGGGGCCGACCTGCGCGAGGTCGCCCGGGCGCTCAAGGCGATCGCCGGGCTCGTGGAGCACGGGCTCTTTCTCGATTTCGCACCGACGGTGATCGTCGGCGGACCGTCCGGAGCCCGCGTGTTCAGCGGTGGCTGACGTACCCCGCGCCGGAAATCGCCTTCTGGATGAGGGCCGGGTTCGCGGAAGCGTCGTCGAACACCACCGTGATGGTCTTTGCCTCCAGATCGGATGAGACGCGGACCACGCCCTTGACCTTCTGCACCGCCGACTCCGTCTTGTAGACGTCGCCCTTGCTGTGCCAGCCCTCCACTTTCAGGCTGAGCGACTGCTCGGCGGCCTGCACCGCGAGGGCGAGCGCAAGGGCGAGGGACAGGCGCTTCATAAAGACCATTGTAGCGACAGGCCGGGGCAACGTCTTTCTAGACGGGATGCGGACCATGGCGCAGCGGCGCGAACCAGCCGCGGACGCCTTCGGACCAGAGGGTAGCGATCGCGAGCGCCACCAGCACCACCGCGGCGGCCGCCGCCAGCGGCGACGATGCCACCTGCACGGCGAGCGGTTCGCGCACCCCTCGAAGCACTTGGTTCGCAACGGCAGGCATCGCGGTCAGGGCGCCGGAAAGGGACAAGAGCCGCCCTGCCACGATCGCGCCAACGCATTCGAGCACGATCGCCGCCGCCGCAGCACCGCGCCCCCGCCCGCCGAGGATCCGCACCATGGCGGAGCGGGTGAGCGGCCCGCAGGCAAGCAGAGCGATCGCGATCCCGGGATCGAGGCCCTTGCGCACCAGCACGGCCGCGACCACCACGGCGCCCGCCTCGTCGAGTCGCGCGCAGAACGCAACCAGCAGCAGCAGCGCCGCCGCCGGAACGAACGAGGTCGGGAACGCCCGGGCGCTCACTTCCAAGACGGCAGCAACGACCACCAGCGTGAGCAGCGCAGGAGCGCGTTCACGGACGGCCGCCAACAGCTCGAGACCGACCGGCCGGGCCGGAGAATCGGCGCGGAACGACCGCGCCAAGGGCAGCGAGAGCAGGATGGTGAGCACCGCCCAGGCCATTGCGCCGCCCGGGCCCAGCAGCACCAGCGCAAGCACGAATGCGTCCCAACGGAAGAAGCGGGTCCGCGAGGCGAGCAGGGCTCCCACGGCGCACCCCGCGAGGATCGCGGGTGAGCAAGCCAATGAGAGGCCGCCAAATGCGCGTAGCAGGTCCATCAGAGGCGCGGCGTCCTCGCGCCGAGCCACCAGGGCCCCGAGGCCGGCGACGAGCAAGCCGGCGGCGCAGGCGCCGAGATCGAGCGCACGCTCCAAGCGTGATCCGAACCGCTGCGCGCGGATCTCGTCGGCCACCACGTGCAGCAGCGCACCGGCGGTGACGGCGGAGGCGATCTTGAGGAAGGCCCCGTCTTCGAAGCCCGGCAATACCGAGCTGAGCAGGGCGCCGACGATGCCCGCCGCAGCGACGAGCGCGGCACGCGTGCCCGCCGCGCGCGCACCGCTGAGATCGAGGAAGGGCAAGACCACCGCCGCAGTGAGCGGGGCGTGGTGAGCGACGATCGCGATTTCCAGATCGAGGCTTTCCCGCGGCTGCGCCAGCGCCGCGACGAGCGCGAGGCCCTCGGCCACCGAGTGGAAGACGAGGGCGGCGAAGCCGACCTCGGCCGATACGCGCAGTCCGGACAGGCCGCGCCCCCGCAAGAGGCCCGGTCCGACCGTGCGCGCGAGCCATTCCAGCAGCCAGGGCAGCGCGAATCCAGCGGCCATCCACAGCAGCGCCGTCACTCCTTGCGAGGGGAGCGCCTCGGGAAGCAGGTGGAAGGCGACCACGCCCGCGGCGGCCGCGAAGGCAAAGGTGCGCGTCCGCTCGAGGACGCTGGGACGTTGCCGCGCGACCAGAGCGATCGCGCCGCCCAGCACCGCGGAGAAGCCGGCGAGCGCCGCGGCGTGCATCATCGCTGGCACCTCTCGCAGAGGCCGCGCAGCTCGAGCACGTGACCCTGCACGCGGTAGCGGGTGGCGCGGCGGACTTCCCCCAGCGCGCGCTCCAAGGTGCCGGAGTGGAACTCGCGAGCGCTGCCGCATTGGCTGCAGACGATGGCGTGATGGCAGCGCTCCTCGCGTTCGGCGCAAGGGCGTACGGCCGACGAACCGACCACCCTGTGGAGCAGTCCCAATTCGAGCAGAGCGCTCAGGTTCCGGTAGACGGAGACCCGGTCCATCCGCACGCCTTCGCCGGCGAGGAGCGACTGCAACTCGCGCGGCCCCAGGGGCCGCTCCGACCGCTCGATCAGCTCGAGCAGCGCCCGGCGGGCGCGGGTGATGCGACCGCCTCCCCGGCGCAATGCCGCCTCCGCTCGCGTCGAGAACCGCACGCGGCCGCTCTAGCACAAATGCAACCATGTTGCATCAAGCGCAGAGCACCCGGGCCAGGATCGCGGCAGCCCGGGCAAACTGCACGGGCTCGGGCAGCAGCGAGACGACGAGGTGCGCGCCGGCAGGGAAGTCGAAGAAATACCCGGGGTGCACCAGCACGCCGGCCTCGAGCAGCGCGAGCGCCCACTCTTCCTCGCTGCGCGAGCGCGGGACCGAGAGGACCTGGCTCCACCCTCCCTCGGAGCGCATCAGGTCCCAGGCCGCACCTGGACCGCGCGCAGCCGCGAACGCGGCGCGGTTTGCGGCAAGGCGTGATTGCACGGCTCGCTGGAACGGACCGCGCGCCGCCAGCAGTCCCGGCGCCGCGAGCTGCACGGGAGCGGATACCGACAGATAGGTATCGGCGATGAGCTCGAGCCGCCGCACCGCCTCGCCGGCACCCGGTCCTCCGGCGGCGATCCAACCGAGCTTGAGCTGCGGCAGTCCGGCCACCTTCGACAGACCTGAAAGGGAGAACGCCGGCACGTCGTCATACAGGGCCGCGCTGCGGGCGCGGCGGCGATCCTCGAAAGCGGGGAAATCCGCGAACACTTCGTCGCTGATCAGTGCGCACCCGTGCGCCCGGCACGCGGATGCCAGCGCGGCCCGCTCGTCCTCCTTGAGGTAGGCACCGGTAGGGTTGCCGGGGCTGACCACCAGCACCGCGCGCGTGCGCCCGGAAAAGCGCAGGGCCGAGGCCTCCAGGTGCCATTCTCCGTCCCAACGCAGCGCATACGGAACGGCGCGCACGCATTCGAGCGCGGTCAGGTACCCGAACAGCGGATAGCTCGGCTCAGGGACCAGGACCTCGTCGCCGGCATCGCAGAGGAGCTTGAAGAGCCAGGAGTACGCCTCGCTGGTGGAGGCGGTGAGGACGACGCGCTCCGGCTGGATGCCGTGGTATGCGGCGACCGCCTCCAGCGCCGCGGGCACCCCGCGAGGATGCGGCTCATAGGAACGCGCATGCGGGAGCGGAATCGAGGGGACGGGAAACCCTGCCGCCGTCGGGTTCGAGAGGGTCAGATCGATGTAAGGCGATCGGCGCGCTGCGAGCGCCCGGGCCAGCGCGTTCTCGCCTTGCGTGAAGTCGAGCCTCACGCTTCCGGCGGGGCGCCGAGCTCCGCGCTCCGCGGCAAGGGAAGCCGCTCGCGCTGCTTCTCGACGAATCGCAACGCCGACCAGATCTCGTCCATGGCGATGATCTTGTTGTCGGTGAGACCGGCGGCGAGGCCCACGGCGCGAACGAGCTGCTCGTCCAGATCGGTGAAGAAACCGGAGCTCTTGCGCGGCCAGGCGACCCAGAGGGCCCCGTGGGGCGCCAGGACGTGCTTCGCTTTCGGGAACAACTCGCCGAGCACCGCCCGCGAGGAGGAGAAGACGATGATGATGTCCGCCAGGCTGACGATCTTGGTCGTCACCCCGACGCCGTCGGGGAGCGGGTCGAGCCGCCGTACGAACCCGACCGGAGGATCGAGAACCAGCACGCGCCGGCCTTCCTTGATGCCGAGCTTGTGGCTGAGGCTGGTTTCGTCCATCCCGGACCCTCCTTGTAGGTAAACCAGCGGTCGATCCGCAAGACGCTCGACGCAGGGTGTCGTAGACTCGCCTCATGAAGCAGCAGGTCCGGATCGGGTTGCTGGGCGTGGGCACGGTGGGTCAGGCCGTGGCGCGCTCTCTGATCGAGCGCCAGGACGTCCTCTCCCGGGCAGCGGGTACCCCCCTCATACTGCAGCGGGCGGCGGTCCGCGATCTGGCCAGGCCCCGCTCGCTCGCCGTCGAGCGGCTGACGGCGGACCCTGCGGCGGTGGCAATCGCGGACGACGTCGACCTGGTGATCGAGCTCGTCGGAGGCGAGGAGCCGGCGCGCACGCTCATCGCCAGCGCGCTCGAGCGGGGCAGGCCGGTGGTGACCGCCAACAAGCGCGTGCTCGCATGGCATGGACCGCAGCTCGCGGAACTGGCGGCACGCAAGGGCGTCGAGCTTCGGTACGAGGCGGCTGTCGGCGGCGGCATCCCGCTCATCGCGCCACTCACCGACGACCTGGCCGCGAACCGCGTCCTCGAGCTGCGCGCGATCATCAACGGCACCTGCAACTACGTGCTCACGCGGATGGCGTCGGGCGAGCGCTTGGAGGATGCGCTGGC
>VBKQ01000281.1 GCA_005879505.1 Deltaproteobacteria bacterium | reverse complement strand
CGACGTGCAGATCAGTCCCGCCGACATCCAGATGGACGTCATGCGTTCGACCGGGTCGGGCGGGCAGAGCGTCAACACCACTGACTCGGCGGTCCGGCTCACGCACAAGCCCACCGGCGTGGTGGTGAAGTGCCAGCAGGAGAAGTCGCAGATCAAGAACCGCGCCATGGCGATGAAAATGCTGCGCGCCAAGCTCTACGAGATGGAGCAGGAGAAACAGCGCAGCGCGCGGGACGCACAGCGCAAGTCGCAGGTAGGCACCGGCGATCGGAGCGAGAAGATCCGCACCTACAACTTTCCCCAGGATCGTCTCACCGATCACCGCATCGGCCTCACCCGGCACAATCTCCCCGCCGTGATGGACGGCGACATCGAAGACGTGATCGTCGCCTGCCGCACCTTCTTCCAGGCGGAGGCGCTACGGCAGCAGCAAGCGCAAGCATGACCGTCGGCGAGCTCGTGCACCACACCGCGCTGCGGCTGTCGGCGCCGGAGCTGCTCAGCGAAGATCCCGGGCAGGAAGCCCGCGAGCTGGTTGCGCACGCGCTGGGCATGCTGCCCGCCGCGCTGCCGGACCAGGCATCGAGCTGCGTCGATTCCCGCCAGCATGGCGAGTTCATGCGCCTGCTCTCGCGCAGGCTGAATGCGGAGCCGACCGGGTACATCGTCGGGGCCGTCGAGCTGCTCGGTCTGCGCTTCAAGGTTGACCGGCGCGGATTCATCCCCCGGCTCGACCTTCCGGTGCTGATCAATGCCGGGCTCGAGCGCGTTCCCGGCGACGTGTCGGGGTTCGCGCTCGACCTCGCCTGCGGAATCGGGGCGGCGGGGATCTGCGTCGCGCACGCGCGTCCCGGGCTTCGCGTCGATCTGGCCGACGTATCCAGCGAAGCGATCGAGCTCGCCCGCGAGAATGCCGAGCGCCTCATTCCGGGCCGGGCGCGCTGCTACGCCGGCGACCTGTTCCAGTCGCTGCCGCGCGGACGAAGATACGCGATCGTCACCGCCAATCCGCCCTGGGTCCCCGACGGCACCCCGCTCCCCGAAGAAGTGATCAATCACGAGCCGCCGGTCAGCTTCTTCGGCGGGCCGGACGGCCTCGACGTCGTGCGCCGTTTGATCCGCGAGCTGCCTGAATGGCTCGCGCCGGGCGGAGTGTACGCGCAGGAGTGCGATCCGTCGCAGGTGGACAAGGTGATCGGGCTGCTCACCGGCGCCGGCCTGCGCGATCCGCGCGCGCACCCGGACAAGGAAGGCGTGCGGCGCGTCGTCTCGGCACAACGGCATGGCTGAGACGTGGACGGTGCGCTCGCTCTTGCAGTGGGCACGGGAGTGGCTGGGGAGGAAGGGGGCGGAGAACCCGCGCCTGGACGCGGAGTTGCTGCTCGCCGATGCGCTGCGCTGCGATCGCGTCCGTCTCTACATCGACGCCGACAAGCCGCTCGCCGCCGAGGAGCTGGCCCGCTTCAAGTCCCTGATCAAGCGGCGCGGCGAGCGCGAGCCGGTGGCGTACATCCTGGGGACGAAGGAGTTCTACGGAAGGCCCTTTGCCGTCAGCGCAGGAGTCTTCATCCCGCGGCCCGAGACCGAGCTGCTGGTGCGCATGGTGACCGAGCACCTGGCAAGAGACGCTGAAGCACGAGTTCTCGACCTCTGCGCGGGGTCAGGCGCGGTGGGAATCTCCGTCGCCGCCGAGCGGCCCAGGGCGCGCGTCGATCTGGTGGAGCTGTCGGCCGACGCGGCCGCCGTGGCGCGGGCGAACGCGGCGAAGCACGCGCCTGGGCGCGTCCGGGTGGTCACGGGCGATCTGTACGCGGCCTTGCCGGAAAAGGTCCGTTACGATGCGGTCGCGGCGAATCCGCCGTACGTGCCAACCACTGGTGTGGCAAGACTTGCTCCGGATGTCGTCCAGCACGAGCCGCACCTCGCGTTGTTCGCGGGAGAGGACGGCCTCGCCGTGATCCGCAGGATCGTGGCGGGCGTCGGTGAGTGGCTCGCATCCGGAGGATTGTTCGTCACCGAGATCGACCCTTCGCAGGGTGAGATGGTCGCACACCTTCTGCGTGATGCGGGGCTGATGCAGGTGCGGATCGAGCGCGATCTTGCGGGGCTCGATCGGCACGTGGCAGGAAGAGGGACCTGATGGACGCGATCGAGATCACCGGGGGGAGGCCGCTGTCCGGCGAAGTCCAGGTCTCCGGGTCCAAGAACGCGACGCTTCCGCAGATCGCGGCCGCGCTGCTCTCACCGGGTCGATCGATCTTCCGTGGTGTCCCGGATCTCGCGGACATCCGCACGCTGGGAAAGCTGCTCGGGCACATGGGCGCGCGCGTCGAGCGCGACGGCTCCACCGTGTACGTCGAGGCGGACCGCGTCGCGAATCCGGAGGCCCCATACGAGATGGTGAAGACGATGCGCGCCAGCGTGCTCGTGCTCGGACCGCTGGTGGCGCGATTCGGACGCGCCCGGGTCTCCCTGCCGGGAGGGTGCGCCATCGGCGCGCGTCCGATCGATCAGCACCTGAAAGGATTGCAGCTGCTCGGCGCGAAGATCTCCCTGGCGCACGGCTACGTGGAGGCGCAGGCGGCGAGGCTGCGTGGAGCGACCATGCTCTTCGATCTTCCCACCGTGACCGGGACGGAAAATCTGATGATGGCGGCCGCGCTCGCGGAGGGCCGCACGGTCCTGGAGAATTGCGCGCGCGAGCCGGAAGTGGCGGCACTGGCGGATGCACTGAACGCGATGGGAGCGCACATCCAGGGCGCGGGCAGCAGCGTGATCACCATCGAGGGCGTTGCCAGCCTGCGTCCCATGGACGTCCAGGTCATCCCCGACCGGATCGAGGCCGGAACGCTGCTCGCTGCGGCGATGATCACCGGCGGCGACGTGATCGTGCGTGGCGCCCGTCCCGAGGACCTCGATGGAGCGCTGGCGAAGCTGAGGGAGGCTGGGGCGCGCATCTCGGCCGAGCGCGGCGGCCTTCGCATCGTCGCGCCCGAGCGGCCGGGTGCCGTGGACTTCATCACGGCCCCGTTTCCCGGCTTTCCCACCGATCTGCAGGCGCAGCTCATGGCTTGCCTGACCGTCGCGCGGGGGGCCTCGCGGGTCGTGGAAACGGTCTTCGAGAACCGCTTCATGCACGTGCAGGAGCTGGTGCGCATGGGGGCGGACATCGCCATCGACGGCCATACCGCGGTGGTCCGGGGCGTCTCCCGCCTGTCCAGCGCGCCGGTGATGGCGACCGACCTGCGGGCCAGCGCCTCGCTCGTTCTGGCCGGTCTGCGGGCGGAGGGCAAGACGACCGTGCATCGGGTCTACCACCTGGACCGGGGGTACGAGTCGCTGGAGAAGAAACTCGCCGCGCTTGGCGCGGACATCCGTCGCGTGAAAGGCGCCTTTGCGTAAACGGCCGTTGCTCTCGGGAAAGCCGGTGGGCTAGGCTTTGAGTCCTGACCTGCCAACGGAGCCCGACGAAGCCATGGATTGCCCGCGCGACGATACGGAGATGACCGAGCTCACCGACGGTGAGGACCGTCTCCTCTTCCGTTGCGCCGAGTGCGGAGGTCTCTGGCTCGACGTCGCGGATCTGAACCGGATCCTCCTTCACAACGGTCTGCCAACCCTGGAGGCGATGGGCGGGCGCGCCAATCCGGAGGAGGACGCCGGCGAGTGTCCGGTCGACAACGTCGCGCTGCTGGCCGTGGAAAGCCAGCACAAGCGCAACCCGCTCGTCTACGAGACCTGCGAAAGCTGCGGCGGCATCTGGCTCGAGTCAGCGGACTTCGCGGAGGAGGGCGACTCCGCCGAAGACCTGATCAAGGGGATCGTCGGGTTCTACCGGGAGTTCGCCCTCAAGCTGAATCCGGGTACCAAGGCCGCGCGCAAGTAGATGCGGAGAGCCTTGCTCGTCGCGGCGCTGCTTTGCGCGTGCCGCGAGAAGGGGGCCGCTCCGGCGCCGCCGGCATCGACGGCTCCGCCCGCCCCTCCGGAGAGAATTCGCGAGCAGGAGCCGAACGACTTCCAGCGCGCGCAGCAGATTCCGGCACGCGCGGTGGTGACCGGCTCGCTCCAGGCGCCGCGCGATGACGACTGGTACCGTGTCGGTGTCGCCGGCGGAAAGACCCTTGCGCTGCGCATCGAGCTGAAGCTCGTCCGCGACGCGTCGCTAGAGGCATACGATCGCGACCGCAACCGGCTGCTGCGGGTGCACGCTGGCGGCGACGACCCAGGCGTCGTTCCCGCACTGGCCTGCCTGGAAGCGTGCTTTCTCAAGGTGTCGGGCGCGGGGCCCCAGGACTACGAGCTGACGGTGCTGGGCGCAGAACCCCAGCCGGATGAGGAGCTGGAGCCCAACGATCGCGCCGTCGATGCCACGCCGCTGCAGCCCGGAAAGCCGATGCGCGGCACATATCTCTCCGCCGACGACGAGGACTGGTACCGGTTGGAGCTGAAGCCGTCGGCGATGGAGGCGCTGCGCATCGAGGTGACCGCCGTGGCGGGAGTGCGGCCCGAGTTGGAGGTTCGCGCGCTCGCCGACGCGTCCCTGCTCGCGACGTTCCGCGGCGCCGATGAGCTGCTGGTGCGCGATTTGTCGGTCCACCTCGCCGACTTGCCCGACGGCGGGCCCGTGGATCGGGCGGTCTTGGACGGTGGCCTCGCCGATGAGGCGGACGGTGGAGTCATGGACGGTGGACTTCCGGCCACAGTCCCGGCGGGGGGTGGCTATTACCTCGTGCTCAAGGGCCACTCCCGCCGCGGGGCGCCGCTAACTCCTTACACGATCACCGCGACGCTCGAGGCCGGGGCGCCGGATCTGGAGATCGAGCCCAACGATGATCCGCAGCACGCGACGCCGTTGCGCGATACCGCCACCGGCTTCATCGCTCCCGTTGGCGATCAGGATTGGTACCGGATCCACTCCGATGCGCCCGCCATCCTGCACGCCGAGCTGAGCGGAGCGGATCGCGCCGACCTCGAGCTGGCCGTGTTCGCGGATGCCGGCGCGGAAAAGCCGCGCCTGCTTGCGCGGGTGAACGAAGGTGGTCCGCGGGAACCGGAAGTGCTGCCGGCGGTGGGGGTTCCCGCGGGCGACAGCTACGTGCTGGTGCAGGCCGCGGCGCGGCAGTTCGAAGGAAAGTGGGTGCGCGATGGCGAGGACAGACAGACGCCGTATCGGCTCGCGGTCCAGCTCTTTCCCGACGATGGCTCGACTGAGCACGAGCCCAACGACGAAGTCGCGACAGCGCCGGTCCTCGCTCTTCCCATCCTTGTGAAGGGCTGGATCTGGCCGCGCAAGGACGTGGACGTCTTTCGCTTCCACGTGGGCCCGGGGCATGCGCCGGTGAACATCGTGGTGACGGCGGTGCGGGGCGTGGACCTGCAGCTGAGGCTGTACGAGCTGCGCGGCGAGCGGCCTCCCGAAGTGATCGGCTCTTCCGATGCCAGGCGGGGCGAAGGAGAAGAGAAGCTGATCGCGGTTCCGCTGAAGGAGGGCGACTACGCCGTCGAAGTGTCGAGCCCCCGGAACAAGGACGCGAGCGCCACACAGGCGTACACGCTGAGCGTGCAGTAGCTGCTTGACGCGACCAGGAGCGGCGACTAGCCTCCGAAGTACCGAGCGGGAATAGCTCAGTTGGTAGAGCATCAGCTTCCCAAGCTGAGGGTCGCGGGTTCGACTCCCGTTTCCCGCTCCAATCCAGACAGCGGATTTCCCTCTGAAATGGGCGCTGGGTCGATCGAGGTTGTGCCCTCTTGATGCAGCGCGTGGGGCTCTATTGGGGCTGAATTTGCCGCGGCGGGCATCGCGGGAAGCGGCGTGTGCGCGTCGGCGGCGGCGCGGAGATCCTCGACGAGCAGGTGCGCGTACGTTCCGAGGGTGACGCGGACGTCACTGTGCCGCATGAGGCGCTGGACGCGGTACGAGTCCACTCCGCGGCGGAGCAGCTCGGTTGCGAAGGTGTGGCGCAGGTCGTGGAAGCGGATGGGAACGTGCAGGGCGACGGGCCAGAGCCGCCGTCCGCGTGGATCGGCGAGTGGACGGCCCCGCCCATCGGTGACCTTGCGGCACGTCGGACAGAAGCGCGGCTCCGCATCGCTGGCGCGTTCCCTGTGGGCGCACCAGCGACAGCGGTGTTCGTAACCTTCAACGATGCCGGCGCGGGCCAGGGCGTGCCGGAGGTGAAGGCCATCCTCGACCATCTCGGGCTGCCGTCCACCGGGCCACCACTCGCGCCCGCCCGCTTCATCGCTGGACCGGTCGAGGAGACCTGGCAGGACGAGGTGCCCGTGCTGCAGCAGTCGTTGCGCTGAGAGCGGACACTGGTCCTCTCTCGTTCCCTACGCCTTGAA
>VBKQ01000280.1 GCA_005879505.1 Deltaproteobacteria bacterium | reverse complement strand
GAGAAAACGCGGCAGTATAAGCGCAGCCAAGGGGCTGTCAAACCTACATGCACCGCCACCGCTGTACATTTACAGCCACGCGGACCCCGCTTACTCTCGCACTCAGAATGACCGATGCGCGGCTGTCGGTGACGCTGCCGGAATACGAGACGGAGCTCGCCGCCACCCAGCGCACGGCGATGCGCAATGCTGCGTTGCTCGCGGCGCCTCTGCTGGTTGCGTTCACGTTCCTCGACCGGGCGGCCACGCCGCCGTTCTGGCTGCCTTTGCTCGGCCTGCGGCTGGCCGCGGCGTCGGTGCTCGGCCTGGTCGCGCGGCTGACGGAAAGGCTGTCCTCGGCGTTCCCACTCACGTTGATCTCCGTCGCGGTCATCTGCACGACGATCGAGGCCGCGGTGTTCGCGACCGGCGGCGCGCACAGCCCTTACCTGACCTCGAACATCGCCGTCCTCGCCGGCGTCGGCATCCTGGTGCCGCTCACCGCCATGCAGGCAGCGATCGTGCAGTTGGTCGGGCTCGGCATCGCCCTCGTCCCCGTACTCTTCCGGATGCAGCCGGGCGACGGGCTTCCGCTGATCACCTCCGCGTCATATCTCCTCGCCATCGCCATCGTGGCGGTGGCCGGAGCGCACCTGCAGGACACGCTGCGCCGCCGCGAGCACCGCGCCCGCACCGAGGTGGCGCGGCAGATCGGGCTCATCAATCTCGGGACGCTCGCCGGAGGTCTCGCGCACGAGCTGTCCACGCCGCTGACCTGGGTATCGGTCGAGCTGGAGAGCCTGGAGGCCGATCCGCTGGCCGCGCCTGTCCGCGAGAGGGTGCTGGCTGCCCGCGCGGGAACGGCGCGCATGCGCGAGGTGCTCATCGCCATGCGGCAGGGCGCGCGATTCGCCGGCGGTGATCTGCGCGAGGTCATGCTCTCGCACGCGGTGGATCTGGCGCTGACCCTGGTCACCCAACGGATGCGCGCCGACGGCGTCGCGCTGCGGCGCGAGTACGTCCCCGACGTTCCCCTCGTCAGCTGCCAGCCCACCCTGCTGGGTCAGGTCCTGGTGAATCTCTTGATCAATGCGCTCGACGCCATGGCCGAACGGAAGGATGCGCTGCTCATCGTTCGCATCCGCAGCGAACCCGGGTTCGCTTTCGTCGAGGTGGAGGATAACGGGCCGGGAATCCCGCCCCGGCTCCGGACGCGCATCTTCGAGCCGTTCTTCAGCACGAAGGGGGAGAGCGGGAACGGCCTCGGGCTGTGGATCTCCTCGGAGATCGCTCGCATGCACGGCGGGGAGCTGGTTGCCCTCTCCGGCGAGAAAGGGGCCCTGTTCAGGCTGTCGTTTCCGATCGAGGCGTCCGCTCCGGCGGCGCCCAAGGCCTGAACGTCCGGGGACCGCGCGAGCTTACGCCGTGCCCGTCTCGGACTTCGGCGGCGTGACCTGCTGCTGCTTCTGCGGAGCATGAGCGCGATTGACGCGATCGCGCAGCTCCTTGCCAGTGCGGAAGAGGATCCCGCGCTTCGGCTTGACCGGGATCACCTCTCCGGTCTTGGGGTTACGGCCGTTGTATCCTTGGTAGTTCTTGACGTGGAACGCGCCAAGACCGCGAATTTCGATGTTGTCGCCCTTGCAGAGCGCCGCCTTCATCGACTCGAAGATCGTCTCGATGGTCAGCTCAGCTTGCTTCTGCGTGAGCTGGCGCTTGGCCACCAGAATGGCGATCAGATCACTCTTCAGCATGCGTGTACTCCGAGAGGTCCGGCGGTCGAAAACGTTCGACGGATGGGAACGTTACATGAACGGCCCGGGCGCAAGCAAGCGCCGATCTGCATGAATTTCAAGCGGGCTTGCGCGCACTTTGCCCCACCCCGAGCGGACGGGGATCGGGAGCTGGCGTTGCACTCTCGACCGGGAGAGCCTCGAACCGGCGCAGGAACGATTCGAGCGATTCACCGAGTGCCGCCTGAGCCACGCCGTCGGCCCGGGCGAGGCACGACTGGACCGCGGCGGTGATGTCGTCGGCCTGCTGCGCAGGAAAGCGCAGGGTGGCGCGGGCCGCCGCGCGGACCTCGGCGAGCGTGATGCGCGACGGCTCCCGCGAAAGCAGCCAGCCGCCGTGCTTCGCCTCGACGGCGAGTCCGGCCTTGGCGAGCGCCGCAAGCCCTTCTCGCGCGAGCCGCCCCGTCACCCCGAGCTCGCGAACGACGGCTTGCACGCGAATCGGCGCTCCGCGCTCGCGATGGAGCTGGGCCAGGGCCACGATCACGCGCGTGACGAAGACCTCCCGAGCCGCCGCGGCCTCGATCGCCGGATGGGGCTCGGGCTTGAGCGATGCATCGAGCGCGTAGCAAAGCCGGCAGCCGATCAAGGCGATGAACCAGGAGATGTAGATCCAGGTGAGCGTGATGGGGAGGACGGCCACCGAGCCGTAGATCCGGTGCAGCTGCACCATCCGGCCCGACGCCCAGGCGAAGAGGAACTTGGCCACTTCCCAGGCGCTGCCCGCGATGAGGGCGGCGAGCAGCGCAGACCTCACCCGCACGCGCGCGTTGGGGATCACCTTGTAGAGGAACGCCAGCGACGCATAGGTGATCGCCACCGAAGAGAGCGCGGCGAGAACATGCAGCACCTCGCTGTGGTTCGGATGACTGTGCGGCCCGTGCGTGTCCTGCATCCGCGAGATCGTCCAGCTCACGTATACCGAGAGGCTGAGGAAGATCGGGCCCAGCGTGAGGAAGGTCCAGTACTTGAGCAGCCGCTGCACCGGCGAGCGGGGCTTGCGCACCGCGTAGATGTGATTGAAGGCGCTCTCGATGTTCCAGAGGAGGGAGATGACGGAGACGAAGAGCAGGGCGAATCCGATCGCGCCCAACGTCTTCACCGTCGCCTTGCTGGTGAACGCCGTCAGCGCGCCCGCGATGGCGGCGCCCGCTCCGATGCCGAGCTGCGAGTTGACATAGCTCTGGACACGGTCGTGGAGCTGCGCCTCGCCCGTGAACAGGTCGATCACGCTGTAGAGCACTGCGAGCAGTGGCACCAGCGCAAAGAGCGTCAGATAGGTGAGCGCCGCCGCCCGCAGCGAGATGGCCTCGCCGCGGAATCCGCCGCCGACGAGCACCAGCGCGCGCACCAGCCTGCGAACGGGACGAAACGAGCGTGCCCGGTCGCGGAATGCCGCGAGCCGGGCTCTGACGGGCGCGTTCAGTCGCCCACCTTTGCCGCCGGGACCTGAGGCACGGGCTCCGCCTGCGGACGCGCCTGCTCCGGACGTTGCTGCTGCGGCGGTCGGTTGCCGTCACGACGGCCGCTCTCGCGCCGGCCCTGCCCGCGCTGCGCCTGCTGCAGCTCGGGGCGGCTCCATTTGGCGTGCAGATCGTACTGCTCGAGGTGGTATTGCGGCTGGGGGCGCACGGTGATGCTCTTGTTCAGCTTCATCATCAAGAGCCGCATCGCCTCGCGCTCCGGGCCCTGGAGCAGCTTTGCCACTTCCGGGTGGCAGGAGACCACCAGTTGGTCTTCGCGATGCTTGCCGGCGGCGCGCTGGACCTCGCGCATGATGTCGTAGGCCATCGTCGTCTTGCTGCGCACGTGGCCCCGGCCATCGCAGGTGGGGCAGATCTCCGTGGTCAGGCGCGTGATGCTCTCCCGCACCCGCTTGCGCGTCATCTCTACCAGGCCGATGTCGCTGATCTTGAGCACATTGGTCTTCGCGCGGTCGGCCGCCAGCGCTTCCTGGAGGGTCTTGAAGACCTTCTCCCGGTTGGCGCCCTTGTCCATGTCGATGAAGTCGATGATGATGATGCCGCCGATGTTGCGCAGGCGCAGCTGGTAGACGATCTCCTTGGCGGCCTCGCAGTTGATCTTGGTGATCGTGTCCTCGAGGGATGCGCCGGCGCCCTTCTTGCCGACGTACCGCCCGGAGTTCACGTCGATGGCGACCAGCGCCTCGGTCTGGTCGATGATGATGTAGCCGCCGCTCTTCAGCCAGACCTTGCGGTTCTGGGCGCGGATCAGCTCCTGCTCGATGCCGTACTCGTCGAAGATGGGCTCCTCGCCGCCGTACAGCTCGATGCGACCCTTCAGCTCGGGCGCCGCCTGCTCGACGAAGGCCTGCACCCGCTCGAACTCCGCCCGGTCGTCGATCACCAGCTTCTCGACCTCGTCGGAGAAGAGATCGCGGACGCTGCGGAGGATGAGGTCCAGGTCCGGGTGCACGCAGGCCGGCGCCTTCATCGACTCGCGCTTCTTGCCCACCTCGTTCCACAACCCGAGGAGGAACTTGATGTCGGCGGTCAGCTTCTCGGACGGCTCGTTCTCCGCCACGGTCCGGACGATGAATCCGGTGCCGGGCGGCCGGTAGCGGTCGACCAGCTCGCGAAGCCTCCGGCGCTCCTTCTCGTTCTCGATCCGGCGGGAAATCCCCACGTGATCGACGGTCGGCATGAAGACCAGATGGCGCCCGGGAAGCGAGATGTGGCAGGTGATGCGGGCGCCCTTGGTGCCGATCGGGTCTTTCACCGCCTGCACCAGGACCTCGTCGCCTTCCTTGAGCAGATCCTGGATCTGGGCGCGCTTGCCGTTCCCGTTGCGCTTCTCGCCGTTGCCGCCGCGGCGTTCCGGAGTCTGCCAGGGCTTCCCGTTGCCGTCCTGGCGGCGGTCTCCTTTCGGCTGCTCGCCGGCGGGGCGGGGAGCCTCTCCCCCGCGTTTGCGCCCGCGTCCGCCCCGACGACGCCCCCGGCGTCCCTCGCGGGCCGCGGGGCGCTGATCGGCGGGAAGCCCGCGCGCGCCAGCGTCGGGCACCTGGGGCGCGGGCGCTGCCTGGGCGTACCCTTGCGAAGCTTCGGCGACGGGCGCCGCCGTTGCACCACCCGGAGACTGCGCTGCCTGCGCCTGCTCGGCAGCGAACGCCTCTTCAGCGGCGGCATGAGCAGCGTCGGCCTCGTCGAGCTCTTCCTCATCGTCGTCGTCGCCGTCGCCCTCGTCTTCATCCTCGATGGCGTCGTCCGGGTGCAGCTCGACGATCTCGGCCGGTTCGGCGGTCTGCGCGCCCGCCGCAGCCTCGGCCGGAACGGCCTCCTGCCGGGTGGTCTCGGCGGCAGGGCCAGCCTCCCCTGGCGGGACATCGACGGCGGCCGCCGACTGCATGCTGGTCTCGGCGACCGCGCTGCCCTCGATCGGAACGGGAGGAGGGGACGTCTCGCCCGGCTGCGGCACGACCTCTTCCGCCGGCTCCGGCAGGTCCTCGGCCTCGAGAGGATCCCCCTCGACCGAGCCTGCCTTGATGTCCATTTCCTCGGAGAATCCGGGAAAAGACGGGTCGGAGACGATGTCGCCGACGTACAGGAAGGCCGCCTTCTCCAGGCCGATGTCCACGAACGCGGCCTGCATGCCGGGGAGGACCCGGACGACCTTTCCCTTGTAGATGTTCCCGACTATTCCTTTCTCGTTCTTCCGCTCCAGGTAGTACTCAGAAATCGTCCCTTGCTCGATCAGCGCCACCCGGGTCTCCTGCCCGGAGGCGTTGATCACGAGGATGTTGGACATCGAAAGATCCTTCTGGCGCGGTCGCGCGCAAGTCGCGCGACGGCGACCGGGCGCCGTTCAGGCGCCGCTTCGTGAAACCGGAGAGTGAACCTGGCAGGGTCACCCAGCCTCGCTCATGCGCCGGGAGCGTCGGAGGTGCGCGGCTGCGCGCCGCCCCCGCCGCCGAAGGCGCGGTGAGGCCCCGGCGGCTGTAAAAAGTACCGCCGGAGCAGACGTGTAGAGCGTAGCATCCGGTTTCCCGTGTCGCAAGAACCGAGCGCATGGAGGGGGGATTTGACAAGGAAGAAACAGCAGGGCGGCGCCTGTCCGAGCACGCCGCCCCACCCCCCGGAAAAAGCGTTGTTACGGGACGTTGACGTTCTTGTAGTCGCCGTTGGTGACGTAGAAGACGAGCGTGATCCCGTCGCCGTCGCGGTCGATGCGCGCGAGCAGCGCCTTCTATGGCGGAATCGTCGAGGAGATCCTGGTGCGCTGGGGCCTGCTCACCGCCTTCGTGGTCGTGGCGCGACGCGCCGGGGTCTCGGCACCCTTCTGGCCCGCCAACGTGATCGCGGCACTGGTCTTCGGCGCGCTCCACTTCCCCTCGCTCGCGCTGGCGCAGATTCCTTTGACCGGTGCCGTCATCGCGCACGTGCTCCTGGCAAACGGGATCGCCGGCGTGGTGTTCGGGTGGTTGTTCCGCCGCCGCGGCCTGGAGGGAGCAATGGTGGCGCACGGATCGGCGGACCTCTGGCTGCAAGCGGCGCTGCCGGCGCTTCTCGCCTGAGCGGCGCAGCCGGGGAAGCAACGCGTGTGGCGCCTGGTAGCGCTACGCCCGGAGCCGCCGCGATTCGCGATTGGAGGTGCCCTGTCGCCCGATCCGCACGGCACGCGGGTTGCTCTGTGGCCAACGCGTTCCGCGCCATCACCCCCAAGGAGGATGAGATGAAGACGTTGCCGATGATCGCCGTGCTGGTCCCGCTCCTCGCCGCATGCGGCAGCGCGACGCGCGCCAACTCGCAGGCGGTGGAGACCGAGTGCTCCTATGAGCTTCCCGCCGGGGCGGATGCCGTCCAGATGCAGCTTGCGGTGAACAAAGCCCTGGAAGGCAAGTTCGATCCGT
>VBKQ01000279.1 GCA_005879505.1 Deltaproteobacteria bacterium | reverse complement strand
GCCGCCCGGGCGATGCTGTCGGGCGGCTGATCGCGCTCGCGCTCGAGGAGGACGTCGGCCCCGGCGATCGCACCGCCGAGGCCTGCGTCCCTCCTTTGGCCCGCGGCAGCGCGCTGATCTTCGCCAAGGAGCCCCTGATCGTATCGGGCATCTCCGCCGCGGCGCGGGTGTTCCGCGCGCTCGATCCGGGGTGCGAGCTGGAGGCGCTCGCCGGGGAGTCGGACGCCGCCAGTCCCGGCGAGGGCATCCTGCGCGTGCGCGGGTCGCTGCGCGCCATCCTCACCGGCGAGCGCACCGCGCTGAATCTCCTGATGCGCCTGTGCGGCGTCGCGACGCTCACCCGGCGCTACGCGCAGGCTCTCGCCGGGACGAAGATCCGGCTGCTCGACACGAGGAAGACGACTCCAGGGATGCGGGAGCTGGAGAAGGCCGCGGTTCGCGCGGGCGGTGGATTCAACCACCGCGGGGCGCTGTTCGACGGCATCCTGGTCAAGGACAATCATGCCGCGGCGGCCGGCGGCATCGGTGAGGCGGTGCGCCGCGCGCGGGCGCAGGCGCATCCCTTGCTCAAGGTCGAGGCCGAGGTGAGCACGCCGCAGCAGATCGAGGAAGCGCTCGAGGCGGGCGCCGACATGCTGCTCCTCGACAACCTGGACGATGACGAGCTGCGCAAGGCCGTCCAGCAGGTCCGCGGACGTGTTCCGGTGGAGGCAAGCGGAGGCATGACGCTGGACCGGCTCCCGCGCGTGGCGGAGACCGGGGTAGACTACGTATCGGTGGGCGCCCTGACGCACTCAGCTCCAGCCGTGGACCTCAGCCTGATGGTGGAGGGCGCTTGATGCCGTCGCCCGTCGCCACGGCGGGTGACAGCCATTGGACCGATCTCCATCAGGACGCGATCGTCCTCGCCCTGCTGCTCGAATGCGCCGACGACTTCGTCGCGGGCGGCGTCCTCTGCGACAAGCTGGACGTGCCGCGGGCCGAGCTGCTCAAGCGCATCGACTCGCTCCGCGCTCGCGGCTATGTCATCCACACCCGCGGCGGTCTGGGCTACCGGCTGGTGGAAATCCCGGACCAGCTCGGAGATGCGCAGATCGCTCCGTTGCTCGCGAGCGGCGAGCTGGGCCGCAAGATCCACTATTTCGAGGAGGTGGAGTCGACCAACGACGAGGCCCACCGCCTGGCGGAAGCCGGGGCCCTGCACGGCGAGGTCGTGGTCGCGGACTTCCAGACGCGCGGGCGAGGCCGACGCGGCCGCAGCTGGGTCGCGCCGCGCGGCAAGGCGCTGACGTTCTCCGTGGTGCTGCGGCCCGCAATCGCGCCCGCCCGCGCGCCGGAGATCACCATCGCGGCCGCGGTGGCCGCGGCGGAGGCGGCGCGCGAGATGGGCGCGGGCAGCGCCCGGATCAAGTGGCCCAACGACGTCGAGTGCAAGGGGCGCAAGATCGCCGGTCTGCTCACCGAGCTGCGCGCGGAACCGGATCGCGTGCGCCATGCGGTGCTCGGCGTGGGCGTCAACGTCTCGCTGCAGATGCACGACTTTCCCGAAGAGCTGCGGCCGGTGGCGACCAGCCTGCTCCTCGAGAGCGGCGAACGGCAGCCGCGCCCGCTGGTGTGCGCGCGCCTGCTCGAGCACATCGAGGAGTGGCTCAGCCTGCACGAGACGGAAGGGTTCGGCCCCGTCGCGGATCGCTGGCGCGAGCTTTCCAGCACGCTCGGTCGAAGGGTGCGCATCACCGGCGCCGACCCCATCGAAGGCGACGCGGTCGATCTGGCGGAAGACGGCGCGCTACTGGTGCGCACGGGCCGCGGCGCCCTTGTGCGGGTGCTGGCGGGCGACGTGGAGCACTGCACGTTGCTGTAGGCGACCGTCGGTGCAAGGAAGATTGACGCCAGCTTGCATCGCTCCCGATACTGCACCCGATGCTGCTCGCGATCGACGTCGGAAATACCAACACCGTGCTGGGAGTCTTCGACGCAGGCAGGCTGCGCGACTCGTTCCGGGTGCAGACGGAGAAGGACCGCACGGGCGACGAGTACGGGCTGCAGATCAAGGCGCTCTTCGACTTCGCCGGGCTGCGCATGGCGGACGTGCACGACGTGATCGTCTCCAGCGTCGTGCCGCCGATGGCGTTTCCGCTCGAGCAGATGTCGAAGCGCTTCTTCGGGCGCAAGCCGCTCTTCGTCGGCCCCGGAGTGAAGACCGGGATGCCCGTTCTCTACGACAACCCGCGCGAGGTCGGCGCCGACCGCATCGTCAACGCCGTGGCCGCCTACGACAAATGGCCGCAAGGGCTGGTGATCGTCGATTTCGGGACGGCAACCACCTTCGACGCCGTGACGCCGAAGGGAGAATACCTGGGCGGCGCAATCGCCCCGGGGATCGCCATCTCGATGGAGGCGCTGTTCCACCGGGCTTCCAAGCTGCCGCGCGTCGCATTCGAGAGGCCCGAGCAGGTGGTCGGCCGGAACACCGTCGCCTCGATGCAGAGCGGGCTCGTCTACGGCTACGTCGGGCTGGTGGACGGCATCTGCGCCCGGATGAAGGACGAGCTCGGCTTCCCGGTGAAGGTGATCGCCACCGGCGGGCTGGCGCCGTTGATCGGTACCGTTTCGAAGCAGATCGAAGTGGTGGACGACCAGCTCACCCTGGACGGCCTGAAGATCATCTACCAACGCAACGCTGGCGAGCGCTGATGCCGGAGAACGACGACGATAGGCCAGAGCTGCCGCGTGGCGCCACGCCGTCCGAGCTGGATGCCCTGCGGGCGACCGTGCGCGTGACGCCGCGGTCACAGCCTTTGGCCAACGCGCCGCGGCCGACCATCGCGCCTCCGCCTCCGGGCGCGCTGGTCCACCGCGGCGACGTCGACCGGATCCTCGACGAAGGCCGCTCGCTGCTCGATCTCGATCCTCGCGCGGCGCACGAGATCTTCGAGAAAGCCTGGCGGCGCAACCTCAACGATCCGCGGGTGCTCTCCAACTACGGGCTCACGCTGGTGCTGGTGGAAGGGGATCGGCAGCGTGGCATCCGCTTCTGCGAGGAAGCGCTGCGCCGCGGGCTGCAGACGACCGAGACGCTGGTGAACATGGCGCGCGCGCTGGTCGTCACGCGCAACAAGGAGCAGGCGGTTCGCGCGCTGCGCAAGGCGATGGAGCTGTCGCCCGACGACCCGCGGGTGACCGCGGAGTTCGCCGCGCTCGGGCTGCGGCGGCCGCCGCCCATTCCCTGGCTGCCCCGCAGCTTCTTCCTCAACAAGTGGATCGGCAAGCTCACCTGGAAGTGGTCCAGGCGCGAGCGCCTCGATCCGCTCGCCCAACCGGAAGCCTGAGCGAGGAGCCGCACATGAGCGAAGCCCAGGCCGCAGCCGCGCCCGCAGCCGCGTGCCCGGTGGCCCTCTCGGCGCTGCCCGCCAACTTCCAGAAGCACGTCGATCCCAAGGCGCCCCTCCCCCTGCGCATGATGGGCGCCAAGGCGCTGGTCCCGATGGGGCCGAAGGAGATGGTCACCGCGCTGTTCATGCTGACCTTCGACGCCGAGGCGGGCGTGCGCGAGACGGCAGCGAAAAGCTCTTCGGGCCTCCCCGATCGGATCCTCTCGGTGGCGCTGCGCGACGAGACGATCGACCCGCCGGTGCTCGATTATTACGCGGAACTCTTCGCCGCCAAGGACGAATACGTGGAGATGCTGGTGCTGAACTCCAGCACCCCGGATACCGCGATCCAGAAGATCACCGTCGGCGCGACCGAGCGCATCCTCGAGATCGTCGCCCAGAACCAGCTGCGCATGCTGCGCCATTCGGACATCGTCCGGGCGCTGGCCAACAACCCGGCAACGCGGCCGAGCACCGTCGACAACGTCTGCGACTTCTGTGTGCGTTCGGGCCTCCTGCTGGAGGATCTGCCTGCCTTCCGCGCCGCCCGCCGCCGCGTTCACGGCGGATCCGCTCAGGACGAGGAGCTGGCGAAGAAAGTCGCCGCGCAGCAGCAGGCTGCGGAGGCGAAGGCGGAGGCCGCGCTGGAACAGATGGGCGCGACCGGTCCGGACGGCGCCGAGGAGAAGCCGGTGGCGCCCGGCAGCGCGGAGGAGAAGGCGGGGGAGCAGAAGAAGCTCTCCATCGCGCAACAGATCATGACGCTCGGCGTCGCCAAGAAGATCGAGTGGGCCAACAAGAAGGGGAACCGCGAAGTCCGCAACATCCTCTTGCGCGACCCGAACAAGCTGGTGCAGCTGGCCGTGATGCAGTCTGCTCGGATCACCGACGGCGAGATCGCGAAGGTGGCCCTCTCCCGCACCGCGCCGATGGAAGTCTTGCAATATATTTACAATAATCGGCAGTTGATGAAGAACTATCAGATCAAGCTCAACCTCATCAACAACCCGAAGACTCCCGTCGGCGTCTCGATGCGCTTCCTCTCCGGCCTCCGCATGGCCGAAGTCAAGGCGGTCGCCAAGAACAAGAACGTCCCCCAGGGACTCGCCAACGCCGCCAAGAAGCTGCTGGAGAAAAAGGGCGGGGTGGATGGCTAAAGCGCATCTCAATACCTGTACAGCCTAAAACAATAGTCGCTGAGCCGCCTTTGGCGGCCGCGACTACGCAGACTTCTCCGATTCGTCGTCCTCGTGCTCGGAGGCCGTCTCGAGGAGCTGCAGCGCAATCTCCAGCGCCTTGCGCGCCTTCTCGCGCAGCTTCTCCGCGTTCTTGATCCTCGCGTACGCTTTCACCGCGCGGTCCTCGTTCTGCCCCCCGCTCGCCTGCGACTCCTCCAGCTGCTTCTTCAGCTCGTCGCGTTCCTCCGCGAGCAGGTCCTTCTCGCCGGTGACGGCGCTCAACTCCGCGCGCGCCGACTCCAGCTCCTTCTCCAGCTGCTTCATCCGCGTCTTCAACTCGTCCGACCCGCCCTTGTCGCGCTCCAGCTTCTTCGCCGCAGTCGCCAGCGCGTCCGCCCGCTGCTGCAGCGTCTTTGCCGCCGCCTCGCGCTTCACGGCATCGTCCTTGAGCTGCCGGGCCTGTTCCTGCAGCTCCTCCAGCTCCTCGTCCTTCGCCTTCAACTGCTGCTTGAGGCGGAGGACCTCCTTGTCCGGTTTCTCCGCCTTGGTGGCGCGCGGCGGCGGTGCCGAAACCGGTTCGTGCTGATCCAGCGAGCGGAGCACGTCGTCGTCGTCGGGCGCGCTGAGCTCGGTGGGCTCCTTGAGCGCCCTCAGCTCCACCTCCTCCGCATTGCCGCCCTGGCCCTCCGCGAACCGCGTCGTGCTGCTCGGGACCGGCTGTCCGCCGGCAGACCCCAGCGAATCGAACGCCTTGTCGAACATCTCCAGCTCGTCGTCGCCGCCTGCTTCCTCCTGGATCTCGACGACCTCCTCCACCTCGTCGACCACCAGCGGATCCTCGGTGAGCGCGCTGCGAGCCTCGGCCACGTCCGCCGCCGAGAGCGAGATGGGCTCGTCCTCGCCGCCCTCCAGGTCGCCGAGCGCGAACGCCTCCCCGACCGATTCGCCCTGCTGCTCGGGAGCGAGCTTCACGCCGAGCAGCTGCGACGCTTTCTCCAGCATCGCTTGGGGCGCGAACGGCTTGATCAGGTACTCCTCCGCGCGCGTCTTCAGCTTCTTGTGCTTCTCGAAGCTGTCCGGCGTCGCGTTGGCGGAGGTGAGGATGACCGGGATGTCCTTGAGCTGATCGTCTTTCTTCAGCCGGGTGCAGAGCATGTACCCGTTGGTAGGCTGCGCCTCCACGCACACGACGATCAGATCGGGGTTGTCCTTCTTGGCGAGCGACATCCCCTGCTCGCTGTTGGTCGCCAGGGTGGCCGCGAAACCTCGCGCCTTGATCGCGCTGGACAGCCCCTTCGCGAAACCTTCGTCGGAATCGATGAGGAGGATTCGTTTGGACACGCGGCGCCCGATCGTGGGGGCTATGAAAGTTTACGGGCCGCCAATCTCGTCGTTGCGCCAGGAGGCGATGTTGAAGCCGCGCGCCCTCGACAGCCACACCTCTCGATCGGCGATGCGCCGCGAAGCGCCGGGCAGGTGCGGCTCCGGATCGTCCACGATCAGCAACGAGACGCGGCGGCCGTCGGCCTGGGGAAGCGAGTAGGTGACGACCGCCGCTTGCCGCTGGTGGACGTTCGAGAGCCGGACGCCCTGCAGCCGCGGACCTTGCGCGAAGCGAGGGAGGTGGACGCCGAAGTCGAGCTTGCCCTCCAGCCACTGCTGGGCGGACCGCGGATCGCTGGAAGGATAGTCGAGCGGGAGCGCGCGGGCGTGCAGCGCAACGCCGTCCTCGATCAGCGAATGACCGGAGAAGAAGAGCGGGTGCGAGAGGCCGCCGGCGAGGAACCAGAGCGCCGCGCCGGCGCAGGCGGCGGCGACGGCGATCGCGCTCGGCCTCTGGAAGGCGCGGGCCCAGCGGCCGTGGTCGGACTCGTGGTGAAGCCGCTCGCGGACGTCGTCGTAGAAGAGGTGAGGGGCGGTGGCATTGGCGCGCAACATCGCGGCCTTGTAGCTCTGGTGCAGGCGGACGGCGTGCGCGCACATGGCGCACTCGGCGAGGTGCGCTTTCACTTCCGCGTTTTCCTCGGGCGAGAACTCGCCGTCCACGTAGGCGTGGAGGAACGTCTCCTCGAGCTTGCGGCATTCGTGCGTCAAGCGCGCCTCTTGAACTCGAGCAGCTCGACCGCTTCTTCCTCTTCCACGACCGCGGCCAGCTCCATGACCTGCTTGCCGTGGACCACCCCGGACGCGACGGCATACTCGAGCAGGTTCTTCTGCAGCAGCTTGCGGCCGCGATAGAGGCGGCTCATCACCGTGCCCACCGGGCAGTCGAGGATCTCCGCGATCTCCTTGTAGGAGAACTCCTGCAGGTCCGCGAGGATCACCACCAGCCGGAAGTCGATCGGCAGCTGGTCGATGCTGCGGATCACGTCGTCGGAGAGCAGCTTGTCGAAGAAGTACTGTTCGGGATCGGCGGAGCTCTCGGTGGGCTCGCGGGTGACGAAGCGCTCGTTGCCGGCTTCCCGCGCGGCGCCCTCGACGACCGTCCGCTCCTTCACCCGGCGGCGGTATTTGTTGATGAAGGTGTTGGTCAGGATCTTGAAGAGCCACGCCTTCATGTTGGTGCCGCGCTCGAACTTGTCGAAGAAGCGGAAGGCGCGCAGGAACGTGTCCTGCACCAGGTCCTCGGCGTCGCGCTCGTTCTTCGTCAGGCGCAGGCCGGCCGAGTAGAGCGCGTCCAGGTGCTCGAGGGAGAGGTTTTCGAATTCCCGCCGCGTCCTGTCGGTGTGCTTGAAGTCCAGCATCCCTCTCCCGCGTGCGTGGCGCTACCGGGGCTGAATCTAACTGGCCCTATCTACCGTGAAAACCCGGCGAAGTCGTTGAGCATTCCGCTTCACCGACCGCTCGCCCGCCACAGCTGCACGACCACCGGGAAATGCAACGGAAATCAAGAGCTTCGTTAGCGCTTCGTCGAGAGGGCTTTCTCCAGCGGCGTGTAGTCCAAGTCGTGTGCTTCGGCCACCGCCTGGTAGGTGCAATGGCCGTTGAAGGTGTTGACGCCGAGCGCCAGCGAGCGGTCGCGCTTCACGGCTTCGACGACGCCCAGGTCCGCCAGGCGCAGAGCGTAACCGATGGTGGCGTTGGTCAGGGCGAAGGTGCTGGTCTGGGCGACGGCTCCAGGCATGTTGGCCACGCAGTAATGCACCACGCCATGTACGGTGTACGTCGGGTGATCGTGCGTGGTCGGGTGGCAGGTCTCGATGCAGCCGCCCTGGTCGACCGCCACGTCCACGACCACGCTGCCTTCCTGCATCTCGCTGATCAGCTTCTCGCTGACGAGCTTGGGCGCCTTGGCGCCCGGAATCAGCACGCCGCCGATCACCACGTCGGCATCGCGGACGTACTTCGCGATCTGCGCCGGGTCGGAGTACACGGGCGTGATCCGCGAGCCGAAGATGTCGTCGAGATACGCGAGCCGGTTGTTGTTCACGTCCAGGATAACCGTGTCCGCGCCCATTCCCGACGCGAGCTTCGCGCTGTTGGTGCCCACCGTGCCGCCACCGAGGATGACGACCTTGCCCCGGCGTACCCCCGGCACGCCCGAGAGCAGCACTCCTTTGCCGCCGTGCTCCTTCTCGAGCTGCACGGCGCCGACCTGGACCGCCATCCGGCCCGCCACCTCGCTCATCGGCTTCAGCAGCGGAAGCTGCCCGTCGTCGGTCTGGATGGTCTCGTACGCGACCGCCGCCACCTTCCGCTCCAGCAGCGCCTTGCTCAGCGGCTTGTCGGCGGCGAGATGGAAATAGGTGTAGATGGTCTGCCCTTCGCGCATCAGCGCGTACTCGCTCGGCACGGGCTCCTTGACCTTCACGATCATCTCGGCGCGCGCCCAGACGTCCGCCGCCTTCTCGACGATCTTCCCGCCCGCCACCTCGTACAGAGCGTCGGCGATCCCGCTGCCCACGCCTGCCCCTTTCTCGATCAGCACCTGGTGCCCTCGCCCGGTGAGCGCCGCGACCCCGCCTGGGACGAGCCCCACGCGGTACTCGCGGGTTTTGATTTCCTTCGGGCAACCGATGATCATCTTCGCTCCCGAGCCGTTTCGCCTTGCGGAAAAGGGCGGCGGAAGATAGCAGGCAGCAGCTTCGGGTCAAGCTGCGACGTGTCGAAATGCTGAAGCTTCTCTTCGCCGATCCATGCGCATCGGGCGGCGGATCGTGCGGCCGAGCGCGGTCGCCGCGGTGCTGCCTCCGGGATGGACGCGCACCGAGCTGCCGGCGTTCCGAAAGATGGCGATCGCTCCGGTGCTGCCGCAGTGGGCGTACACCGCCGCGGCCTGGGATGAAGAGCGGCAGTGCCACGTCGCCTGGGCGCTGCACACCGACAAGCGGCGGCACTGGGATCCGGCGACGCACTCCACCACGGACCTTCCCGAGCGCGTGCGATCCCGCCTGGCGAGGGACGACAATCCGCTGCTGCGCCAGCTGGCGAAGTGCGCGTTGGAGTACCGCTGCTTCACCGCGCAGAACACCTTCTACGAGCGCGACGAGGGCGCGATCCCCGCGAGCTCGGGATGCAACGCGCGGTGCGTCGGGTGCATCTCCGAGCAGCCGGAGGAAGGACCGCCCGCATCGCACCAGCGGATCAGGCGTGCGCCGGACTGGGAAGAGATGGCGGCCATCGGCATCGCCCACCTCGCTCGCGCTCCGGGAAGGACGATGGTGTCGTTCGGGCAGGGATGCGAAGGCGAGCCGCTGACGCGCGCGCGGGAGATCGGGGAAGCGATCCGCAGGATGCGGCAGGCGACGCGGCGGGGATCGATCAACGTCAATACCAACGGCTCCCTGCCGGGGAGTCTCGCGTTGCTGATCGACGCCGGCCTGGACGCGTGCCGGATCAGCCTCAACAGCGCGCACAAGCCGCTGTATGAGGCGTACTACCAGCCGATCCAGTACTGCTGGGAAGAAGTAGAGGAGTCGATTCGCCTCGCCCGCCGCCGCGGCGTCTACACGGCGTTGAACCTGCTCACCTTCCCGGGCGTCACGGATCAGGAAGGAGAGGCGGACAAGCTCTGCGAGCTCGTCTCACGCGCCCGCGTCCACCAGGTGCAGTCGCGCAGCCTCGCCATCGATCCGGACCAGTATTTCGCCCTGGCCGCAAGGCACTCGGCGGGGGGTGCTCGCATCGGGATCGCGGGGGTCATCGCGCGGCTGAAGCGCGCCCGCCGGGGTTTGGTGATCGGCAACTTCGCGCGCGGTCTGAACGAGCGCGGTCCCCGGGTGGCCTGACATCCGAGTCATGATGCGGGTTGCCTGTCCCGCGCAAGTCTGCGGAATCCGGAAGCGTCGATGGCGGCACGGCGGTTGCTCGCTCTGTCCAGGCATGAATCCGATGATCCGTGCGCGCCTGACGGTTGTAGGCGCAGCGCTCCTGCTCGCCGCACCTTCCGTCCGCGGGCAGGACCGACCCGACGCCGTGCTTGTGCTCGCGGATGACGGAGCGCTGGACGATTCCGCGGTGCACGCGATCCGCAGCATCGCGGCCAGCGAGCTGCGCAAGCACGGGGTGGTCCTCGCCGAGGATCGAAGGACGGCCGGAGTGCACCCGCTGGACGCGGACCTGTCGACGTTGGCCCTCGATCTCGGCGCGCGGCGGGTGTTCGCGCTTCGCGTAGGCGGGAGGCTCGGCAAGAAGATCCCGCTCAGCCTCGAGGAGCTGACGCCGGAGACGCTCCTGCCGGTGCACTCCGCCTCGCTCACCGCCACGGGCCTCGAGGAATGCGACGTGGTCACGACGCGCCTCGTCGAAGCGGTCCTCGGCGGACGGAGCGCGGAGAGCACGGCGCAGATGACGACGCTCACTGCAACGGAGTCGAAATCCTTCGCCAAGAAGCCCGGCGAACGGTTCTGGTTCATCGGGCTGCCCGTCGCTCTGTACAACGCGGGCAATACTCCAACCGGTTTTTCCCTCGGGTACGGATACGAGGCGGAGAGCTTCCGGATCTCGGTCACCGGCGCCGGATATTCGCGCGGCAGCGACGGCGTCGCTTATGTCGCGATGGAGGCCGCCTGGATTCCATTCGCTACCGAAGTCTCGCCGTACATCGGCGGCGGTCTCGGGTACATGGGCGCGGGCGGCCACGGCGGAATCGGAGGCGTGATCGAGGGCGGCCTGGAGGCCTTCCGTCTCCACGGCGTCCGGGGCTTGCTCGGTGTGCAGGTCGCCGTGCCGTTCTTCGACACGCAGGAGAATTCAGGCGTGAACGTGATCGCGCACCGGGGTGTCTATCCGGCGGGCTTTGTCCGGCTGGCGTTTTGAGAAAAGGGGGACAAGATGGTGTCCCCGTATAGATCCCTAACGGAACGATGCTCCGAGATCCACGGTGGCCGTCCAGAAGTCGGAGTTGCCGCCCTTGTTGACGGAGATGGTGTTGCTCCCGGTATTGATGTTGCTGAACAGGTAGTTGTACTGGAACCGGCCGCCCAACTTGAACGCGCCGATGTCCGCTTCCAGCCCGCCGCCGAAGGGCAGCGTGCTGGTGGAGTTGTTCGGCACGCCAGAGGCCGCGGCGCCATTGACCCAGGTCCAGCCGAAACCGCCGAAGACGTACGGTGTGACCTCGCCGGGAAGGATGTTCAGCCGCACGTCCCCATAGCCTTCGTTGGTCTTGAGCGTGCTCGCCAGGCGGCCCTGGTTCAGGCTCTCGTTGACGTTGTTCTGAGAGCCCAGGTAGCCCACCTCCACGCCGAGCATCGGCGTGGGAAGGATCCCTAGCCGCGCACCGTACGCAGCACCGACGTCCGAGCCGCTCAGCGACTGGTTGTACTTCGCGGCGCCGCCCTGCAGGACGATGCTGAACTCGCTCTCCGCCATCGCAGCCGAGGGAAGCACGAGCGCTGCGACGCCGAGGGTAACGAGAAGCTTCTTCATGTTGTTTCTCCTCACGGAAATCATGGAAAATCCGCGGCATGCTCCGCACGCGGTGATAGACACGGTAAGGATGCGGCGGAAAAACGGCCTGCCTGGCCCTTCGTTCCGGGAGGGGCCGTGGGCCCGGTGAAACTCGAGCTGCAGAAGGATCTCGCTCGCCGCTTGCGCGCGGGTCATCCCTGGATCTACAAGCGCGCGATCGAACGGCCTCCAAGCGGGCTGCAGGCCGGGTCGATCGTGGACGTCGTCGCCGGCGGCAAGTTCGTCGCGCGCGGCTACTACGATCCGATCAGCGCCGTCCGCGTTCGCGTGCTGACCCGCGATCCGGCCGAAGCGATAGGCCCACTGTTCTGGCGGCGTCGTATCGCGAAAGCGGTCGCGCTGCGCCGCGCCTATGTGCTCTCCGCGGAAACCGACTGCGCCCGGCTGGTCCACGGTGAGGGCGACGGCCTTCCGGGCGTGGTGATCGATCTCTACGGCGCGTTCGCGGTGCTGAAGCTGTACAGCTCCGGACTGGCTGCGCACCGCCGGGAAATCGTGGAGGCGCTCCGCGGCGAAGTCGCGCTCGACGGAATCTATGGCCGCGACGAGGAGATCGCGCGGGACGACGAAGAGGACGAGCTGAGCGACCGCGAGTCCCGGCCCGGCAAAGGACAGGCGCTCTGGGGCGCGGAGCCGCCGGACGAGCTCATCGTCCGCGAGCACGGAATGCGGATCGCGGTAGACGTCCGCGCCGGTCAGAAGACCGGATACTTCCTGGATCAGCGCGAGAACCGTCTGGCGCTGCGGCGATTCGCCCGGGGCCGGGCGCGCGCCGCCAATTGTTTCTCCTACTCCGGTGGATTCTCGGTGAGCGCGGTCCTCGGTGGCGCCCGCGAGGTCGTCTCGATCGACCGCGACGCCGCCGCCATCCGGCTCGCCCGGCGCAATTTCGAGCTGAACGGGATCGATCCGGCCAAGCATCGATTCGTCGCCGCCGACGTCCTCGAGTTCCTGCGCGGCGACCATGAGCCCTTCGATCTGATCGTGCTCGATCCACCGGCGTTCGCGAAGTCGCAGAGAGCGGTGCCCGCCGCGCTCGAGGGCTATGCCTCGCTGCACCGCGCCGCGCTGGAAGCGCTCGCCCCGGGCGGCATCCTCGCCACCGCTTCCTGCTCGGCGCGTGTGTCGCCCGATGAGTTCACCGGCGCGATCCGTGAGGCGGCAGCGAAGACCCACGCGCAGCTGCAACTGCTGGAGGAGAAGCGGCAGCCTCCCGACCATCCTGGCCTGCTCGCATTTCCCGAAGGAAGCTATCTGAAGTTCTTCGTCTTCCGTAAAGGGGACTGAGATGGTCCTTTCCGGCCAATACCTCGAGCGCAGCGTGGTCGTCGGAGAGCTCGATGCGCTCTACCACCGCGGCACGCGCGAGCCGCCCTGCGCCATCGCCGCGCCGCACCCGGCGCTCGGGGGAAGCATGCTTTCGCCGGTGGTCGCGGAGCTCGCCTGGGCCCTCACTCGCGCGGGACATCCGACCATGCGCTTCGACTACCGCGGCGTGGGCGCATCGCGCGGGGTTTCCCGGCATGGGGTGGGGAGCACGCGAATCGCCGATCTCCAGGACGAGGTCGCCGATCTGCACCGCATCTGCGAGCATCTGCTGGCGAGCACGCACATGGCCGAGGTCTGCCTGGTCGGCTACAGCTTCGGAGCGGCGGTGGCGCTCGAGGCGGTGCAGGAACCGCGGGTGGGGCGGCTGGTCCTGATCGCCCCGCCGACGCAGCTCTACGATTTCGAGGCGATATCCGCGGTGCGAAAGCCGCTGCTCATCGTCTGCGCGCACCAGGACCCGTACTGCGACCGGAGCGCACTGCGGCCCCCCGACGGAGCCCGGCTGGAGATCATCCCGCACTCCGACCATTTCTTTGGGCGAGGGCTCACCGAGTTGGGAAAGACCGTCGCCGAGTGGCTGCGTGGTGATCGTTCCGACTACCTCGCTCCACCGGATGGGCCGGAAGTAGCAGGGGCCGCCGCCGAGCTGGAGCTGGATCCGGGCGACGGCGACTCGCTCGAGCTCGATACAGATCCGGAATGATCCCCGCGCGTTCAGCGAAATAACGCGGGCGCCGTCGCGTTGGCCTGGGGTGAACGGTATGCTGCGGAGCATGTGGGTGGGCACTCTCGGCGCGCGTCCGGCCCTGCGCGAGCGGGTGATCGTGGCCGCCGTTGCCATCGCGGTGCTTCTCCTTCTCGGGTTGGCCGGCTGCTCCCGTACTCCAGCTCCGGTGATGGAGCTGAGCGCCGACGCGGTGCCCGGCCTGATCGAAGTCGAGCTGCGCGGGCGCGCGGCGGTGCCCGGCAAGGTGATCGATCAGGCGGAGCAGGAAGACGATCTTTACGGCGACGCGCTCTCTCCCGAATACGACGTCGAGCTGGAGGTGGAGCCGGGCACCGAGGCGGAGGTGCTCGCCCAGCTTCGCGCGCGTCCCGACGTGATCTGGGCGGAGCCGGTGGTCCGTTACCAGGCGACGTGGCTTCCGGACGATCCCGACTTCTCCAAGCAGTGGCACCTCAAGGCTGCGGGCGCCGAGCGGGCGTGGGACGCCAGCCGAGGCGAGGGCGTCACCGTCGCCATCATCGATACCGGCATCTATCCCGTCGACGATCTCGATCCCGCCCGCCTGGTGAAGGGATGGAACTTCGTCGCCAACAACGACGACGCGCGCGACGACCACGCGCACGGCACGCACGTCGCGGGCACCGTGGCGCAGAGCACGGGCAACGGCAAGGGCGTCGCCGGGATGGCGCCACAGGCGCGGCTGATGCCGGTGAAGGTGCTTTCCGCGTCGGGCAGCGGGACCTCGCACGCCATCGCGGAAGGGATCCGCTGGGCGGTGGACCACGGCGCGCGGGTGCTGAACCTGTCGCTCGGCGGCGGTGGACGCTCGCTCGCCATGTCGACCGCCGTCGCGTACGCGCGCCGGCGAGGCGCGGTGGTCGTGTGTGCCGCGGGAAATGGCGGATCGCGCGGGGTCTCCTATCCCGCGGCCTATCCCGGCGCGTTCGCGGTGAGCGCGGTCGGGCCGCGGGGCCGCCTCGCACCGTACAGCTCGTTCGGACCGGAGATCGCCATCGCCGCCCCCGGCGGAGACAAGTCTCAGGGCGAGGAAGCCGGCGTCCTGCAGCAGACGCTGGCGGAGGGAAGCACTACGGAGTCAGCCTATCGCTGGTTCCAGGGAACGAGCATGGCCACCCCGCACGTCGCCGGAGCGGCCGCGCTGGTGATGTCGCTCGGCGTCTCCGCCCCTGGCGCCGTCG
>VBKQ01000278.1 GCA_005879505.1 Deltaproteobacteria bacterium | reverse complement strand
CGGATCGCGTTCGCCACCTGGGGCACGAGGAAGACGTCCGCCACCGTCGGAGCCGTGCCGTGGCAGAACGAGCCGCTCTGCGGCAGCGCCGTTTCCAGGCCGCGGAACCCCTCGTGGATCCAGTGCGCGTACCACCGGTCGCGCGCCGCATCGTCCTCTTTCAATTCGCGCGCCAGGTACCGCAGCACGCGCAGGTTGTTCAGCGGATGGATGTCACATGCCACGAGCTGGGCGATGGCGCGGACGCGCGCGCGGGCAAGCGGGTCCTTCGGGAGCAGCGGCGGCTCGGGATGAGTCTCGTCCAGGTACTCGACGATCGCCATCGACTCGAATAGCGTCTGGCCCGGCGCCAGCTCCAGCGCCGGAACCGAGCGCATCGGATTGATCCGCCGGTACTCGTCGGTCAGGTGCTCCTTGGCGCGCAGGTCGAAGACCACGCTCTCGTACGCCAGCCCCTTCAGTCCGAGTGCGATGCGGACGCGAAAGGCCGCCGAGGAGAGCACCGCCTCGTAGAACTTCATAGCCAGCCTTCCGCGCGGTACCACTTGACCGCTTCCTGAACTCCCTGCGCCCACCGCACCCGGGGCTCCCAGCCGAGGTCGCGCCGCGCGCCCGCTCCCGAGCACACCCAGTGCGGCTGGGTCAGCTCGTGCACCTTGTCGAGCGTGAGCATCTGGGCGGTGTTCGTCATCTTGCCCCAGAGCTGGGTCGCGGCCGCCGCCACCTTCACCACTCCCATGGGCATCCCGAAGCGGACGAACGCACGCCGGCCGAGCGCGCTCTCGATCTCGGCGAGCGCGTCACGCCACACGTACACCGCACCGTCGTCCACGAAGTAGGTGCGCCCTGAGGGGACACCCTGTGCCGCGAGCGCGCGCACAACCGCCGAGGCGCAGTCCGCGACGTAAACGACACTGAGTGTATTGCTGCCGTCACCGGTCATCGGCAGAACGCCGTTGCGCACCGAGGTGAAGAACGCGAGCGTCTCGCGATCCCGTGGACCGTAGATCAAGGGCGGCCGCATGACGGTGACGTGCAGCCGATCCTTCATGGCCAGCACGGCGCGCTCCGCCTCGAGCTTGCTGCGCCCGTAGTGCGTCACTGGCTTCGGCTCCGCCTCGTCCGGAACGGGCGTTCCGTCCATGCTCGGTCCGACGGCCGCAAGCGACGACACGTACAAGAACCGTCCGACCCGATGCCGCACGGCCGACTCGAGCAGGTTCCGGGTGCCCTGGGTATTCACCTCGAAGAAGTCCGCCGGCCGCCGCGCCTTGACGATTCCGGCGACGTGCACGACGGCGTCCACGCCATCGACCGCCGCGCCCAGCGAAGCGCGATCCTCGATCGCTCCAGGAGCGAACTCGACCCGCGCAATCCGGTCCAGGATCTTCCTCGCGCTGTGCGGCCGCACCAAGGCGCGGACCACGTGCCCTTCCGCCGAGAGCTGCTCGGCGACGAACGACCCCAGAAACCCTGAACCCCCGGTCAGCAGGACTTTCATGTCGCGCTCGTATAACGCAAGTGGCCGCTCGCATGCGGAAAAGGTCGTTGAGAACTGGCGGAACATCCCTTGACGTGCAGCATCAAAGCGCTTTAAACCTCGCGCGCAGGCTGGTTCGGAGGCGGTTTGGAGATAGCGATCGTCGGGCTGGGGTGCAGATTCCCCGGGGCCCGGGACCCACTCGCGTACTGGGAGCTGATCCGCAGCGGTACGGTCGCCTTCCGGCGCGTCCCGCCCTCGCGCTGGGACCACTCGACTTTCTACGACCCGACCACGCGGATCCCCGACAAGGCGTACGTCGACAAAGGCGCCTACCTCGAGGACGAAGAGCTGCGCGAGTTCGCGTCGCTCCACTATGGGATCGCCCCGCGTCGGGTCCAGGTGACGGATCCCCAGCACCGCCTCCTGCTCGACTCCGTGCGGGCTGCGCTGCAGGACGCGGGGTACGAGAGGCGCCCCTTCGAGCGCACTCGCGCGGGCGTGTTCGTCGGCGCCAGCGTCAGCGAGCACAAGGAAGTTCTCCTTTCCCGCATCCGGGTCATGCAGTTCTTCGACGGCGCGTTCGGTCGCGCCCCGTCAGGACCGGAAGCGGAAAGGCTGCGCGACGCGCTCATCGAGCACGTGGTGCCGATGCGGGCGTTCTCCATGCCCGGGAACCTGCTCAACATGGCCGCGGCCGTCGTCGCGCAGACCTGGGACCTGGGAGGCCCCGCGCTTTCCATCGACGCCGCCTGCTCGTCGTCGCTGGTGGCCGCGCAGCAGGCCATCGTGAACCTGCGCGGCGGCCAGATCGATCTCGCGATCGCGGGCGGCGTATACCTGAACCTGCTTCCCGACAACCTGGTCTGCTTCAGCCGCATCGGGGCCATCTCCCGCGCCGGCGAATGCCGTCCCTTCGATGCAGCCGCGGACGGATTCCTCATGGGAGAAGGCGCCGGCGCGGTCATCCTCAAGCGCCTCGACGATGCGGTCCGGGACGGCGACCGCGTCTACGCGATCGTCAGGGGCGCATCGGCGAACAACGACGGCCGCAGCGAAGGCCCGATGACTCCGCGGCAGGGCGGCCAGCTCGAGGCGCTGCGGATGGCATATCGCGACGCGGGCGTCTCGCCCACGAGCATCGGGTACGTCGAGGCGCACGGCACCGCCACTACCGTCGGCGACGTGGTCGAGGTCGGCGCCCTGCGCAAGCTGTTCGATGAGGCGGGCTGGAGCGCGCGCGACGGCGTACGGACGGCGCTCGGCAGCGTCAAGGCGAACATCGGACACACGATGTCCGCCTCGGGCATCGCCGGGCTGATCAAGGCCGCTCTCGCCCTGTATCACCGCAAGCTTCCACCCCAGCCCGGCGTCGCCGACGAGAATCCCAAGCTCGAGCTGGGCACGGGTCCATTCTTCCTCCCGAAGGCGGAGATGCCCTGGGAGTCCGACGGCCAGCCGCGCCGTGCGGGCGTCAGCTCGTTCGGATTCGGCGGTACGAACGCCCATCTCGTGCTCGAGGAAGCGCGGGAGCCTGCCGAGCCACGCCGCCGCTTGCCGGCGCCGCGCAAGGCCCGCGCGGAGCTCTTCCTGCTCGCCGGCGCTCGCGCCTCCCTCGTCGCCAGGTTCGCGCGGCTGATCGCCCAAGCATTGCCCGCTCTGCGCCGCGAGGGACGCACGCTCGCGGACGTCGCGTACACCCTGTCGCAGCGGGCGCATGGCGACGCGCGGCTGGCCATCGCGGCGGACTCGTTCGAGGTGCTCTCGGAGAGATTGCTGGCCTGCGCCGACGAGCTGGACAGGCGCGGCGATGGCGCCCCGGATCCGATGGCGCCGCCCGACGTTTCTCCGCCGGGGCAGATCGTCCCCGGCGCCGTGTTCGCCCAAGGGCCGTTCGAGAACAGGAAGGTCGCCCTGCTCTTCCCCGGCCAGGGCGCGCAGAAGGTCGGGCTGCTCCGGGAGATGTACGAGCAGGTCCCCGCCTTCCGCGAGCGGCTCGATCATCTCGACGACTCGATCGCCGACCTCCACCCGCGCCTCGGCGGTTCGCTGCGGGGCTTCCTCTACGCAGAGCCTTCTGCCGAGGCAGAACGGCGCCTGATGCAGACCGAGGTGTGCCAGCCCGCGATGGCTGCGGTGGGACTCGCGCTGCATGTCCTGCTGGAGAAGCTCGGCGTCCGCGCTGACGTCGCCCTCGGCCACAGCCTGGGCGAGTTCGCGGCCGCCGCCGCCGCGGGCGTGCTGAGCGCCGAAGGTGCGGTCCGCCTGGTGGCGAGGCGCGGGTTGGCGATGCTGGATCTCCACCTGGCCGATGCAGGCGCGATGGCGAGCGCCGCTGCCGATCCCGAGGAAGTGGCAACGGCGCTGCGCGGGATCGACGGGGTGGTGATCGCGAACTTGAACCATCCGAAGCAGACGGTGGTCTCCGGCACCTCCCTCGGAATCAAAGCCGCATCGGAAAGGCTCGTCGAGAGCGGCATCGAGGTCACGCCGCTCGATGTCTCGCACGCTTTCCATTCGCCACTGATGGCGGGCGTCGCGCAGGCAATGGGCGAGCTGGTGGCGGAGATCGCAGTGGCGCCGGGCGCGTTCCCGGTCGTGAGCGGGATCACCGGCAGGCCGTACGCGGGCGATGAGCGCGAGATCTGGGTGCAGCACGCGACCGCGCGGCTCGACTTCGTCTCCGCGCTCCGTTCGGCATCCGCGCTGGGCGCTCGGATCTTCGTCCAGATGGGCGCGGGCGGCGTGCTCACCAGCTTCACCCGGGCCACGTTGCCGCAGCACGAGAGGACCGTGAACGTCGCGCTCGCGAGCCGCGACGAAGACGGCCTGATGCAGCTCGCCGTTGCCCTCGGCCACCTGTGGGCGGCCGGCATCGGCCTGGACGCCGCGCCACTCTTCGAGGGCCGTGGCGCGCGCCTGATCACCTTGCCGCCGACACCGCTGGAAACGCAGCCTTATTGGCCAGTGGAGCGCCCCCGGACGCCCTCAGCACCGATGCAGTTGCCGTCCGCAGCGCAGGAGATGACCGAGATGGATCCACTGGTAGCGCTGTTCCGCGAGCAGGTCGCGCTTTTGCAGCAACAAGCGAAAGTGCTGGAGCAACAGGCAGCGGCCCTGGCCGGCAAGGGGGTCTCGCTGCCGCAGCTTCCGGCGGTGCCGCAGGCCGCAACGACCGCCGTGCCGGTGCCTGCGCCGGCTCTCCCGCAAACCGCGCCGGCGATGGAGCATCCCGCCGCCGTGGCGACGAAGCAGACGGCGTCCGACGATCGCGTGGGCAAGACGATCCTCGCTTCCGTCGCACGCATCAGCGCCTTCCCGCTGGAAGCCATCAAGCCCTCCCAGACGCTCGTCGGCGATCTCGGGTTCGACTCGCTGATGACCGTCGAGCTCGACGCCGACCTGAACAAGGCGTTTCCCGGCGCCGGCGGACTGCCGCGCAGCCTTCTCGGTCTGCAGACCAGCGTCCAGGACATCATCGACCACCTCGCGCGCTCGGTCGCGCAGCCGCACGCTCCGGCCGCTCCGGTCCTCTCGCCCATCCTGGGCGAGATGGCCAGCGAAGGTCGCGAGCTGAAGCCGTTCGCTCCGGCGTTCGTGGAGGCCGCGCTTGCCGTCACGGCCGGGGATCCGCTGCCGCGGCGAATCCTGATCACGCGCGATTCGCTCGGCGTCGCCGATGCGCTCGCGAAGCTCCTGAACGACGCCGGACACGACGCGGTGGTCGGCGAGCCGGGGGATCCGCTCGCCGGGATCGGCGGCGTCATCCATCTCGCTCCCCTGGGGCGCGCCGACTCCGAGCTGAAACCAGGCTTCGGCGCCGTCCTCGAGGCGCACCGGATCGCGCGCGCGCAGTCCGCGAGCAAGGCCGGCGGAATGTTCGTAGTCGCGACGGCGGGCGTGGACGAGATCGATGCGGCCCTGGCCGGGTACGCGAAGGCGCTGGCGCGGGAGCGCGGCGATGAACTGGTGAAGTCCGTCGAGCTGCGCACCGGGGACGGCGCCGACGCCTTGGCTCATGCGCTCCTCGCAGAGCTCCGCTCCGGCAATGCGGCGCCCGAAGTGCGCTGGGCAGGCGGCACCCGGTATGAGCCCGATATGGTGCCGGCGGCCGAGGGCGAGCCGGTCGAGATCGGCGCCGGCGACGTGGTGCTGATCACCGGCGGGACCCGTGGAATCGGCCTCAAGCTGGCGCAGGCCCTTTCGGCCAAGGGCGCATCGGTCGCGCTCGCCGGCCGCACCCCGCCTGCGCAGCTGCCGGAGCGCGCCGTGTTCGTGCAGTGGGACGTGACACGGCCCCCCGGAGCCGCGCTGGACGAGGCGCGCGCGAAGCTCGGCAAGTTCACCGCCATCGTGCACGCCGCCGGCATCACCGAGGACGGCCCGGTGACGGAGGCGAGCGATGAGTCCGTCGAGCGCGTCCTGGCGACAAAGGTCAGCGGTTTCTGGGCGGCGGTGCTGGCCACGATGCAGGATCCGGTCCGGTCTGCGGTGGCGCTTTCGAGCTGGGCGGGACGCTTCGGAAACGCCGGGCAAGCGTCATACGCCGCCGCCAACGCGGCGCTCTCCCAGGCGGTCGCCGCGCTCGCCCGCAAGCGCCCCGCCGTGCGCGCTCTCTCGCTCGAGTACCCGCCCTGGGACGGCACCGCGATGGTGGCGAAGATCCCGCCCCTGGCGCGCGCAGCCCTTGCCGAACAAGGCGTTCCATTCATCGACGATGCCGCGGGGCTCGCTGCCTTCTTCGGCGCCCTGCGGGGCGGATGGTCCGGTCCGGTGCTGCTCGCGCACGATCGCCCGGGACGGCGCATCGCCCATCGGCTGCGGGTCCACGTCTCGCGCGCGGAGCATCCTTACCTCGAGGACCATCAGCTCGCGGGCCAACCGGTGCTACCGCTGTCGGCGGCGCTCGACCTCGCGGCACATGCGGTGGAGGAAGCGAGCGGCGCCGCGGGGGCGGCGCTGCTGCTGCGCGACTTCCGCTTGCGACATCCCGTCCGCATCGCGGACGCCGCCCGGCTCACGGTCTCGGTCGGCGGCTCCGGCGAGCTGGCG
>VBKQ01000277.1 GCA_005879505.1 Deltaproteobacteria bacterium | reverse complement strand
GACAGGAGAAACACCGCCTGCTCTCGAAGGAGCCGCCGCAGGTCGCGGAGGCGGTGCTGCGCGCCGCGAAGACGGCATGCGGCGCGGCGGGGATGCCCTTCTCCGAGATGAAGGGAATGGGCCTCGGCGTCGCGGGCATGATCGATCGCGAGCAGGGATTGGTCCGGAGCGCGCCGACCCTGGGTTGGCGCGACGTCCCGTTCATCAAGCTGCTGCAGGCGCGCACGCCGCGGACGCCTCTGTGGATCGCGAGCGAGCTGTCGGTGTCCGCCTGGGGCGAACGCGCGGTCGGTGGAGGACGCGGCGTAGACGACCTCATCGTCGTGCTGGTCGGCAGCAACATCGGCGCGGGTATCGTCATGGCCGGCAAGCTCTACGAGGGCGCGTCGGGCTCCGCTGGCGACCTCGGGCACGTGCAGGTGATGCCGAACGGACGCCTCTGCTCGTGCGGCCAGCGCGGTTGCCTGGAAGCCTACGCCGGTGGGCAGAACCTCGCGGCCTGGGCCCGGGACGATCTCCGCATCGCCATGGCCGCCGCGCGGGCGGCCGGGGAACGCTATCCGGCAGTCGGGCGGAAGCTGATCAATCTCGTCGGCGACCCCGAGAAGGTGAGCGTCGCCGCGATGGAGAAAGCCGCGCACCAAGGCGACGAGCTTTCGCGCCGGCTGCTGGAGGAAGCGGGACGGCTGCTCGGGATGGCGCTCGCCAACCTCGTCACCATGCTGAATCCGGCACGGCTCCTCCTCGGCGGCGGCGTCCTGCTCGGGTCACCGCGCATGACGCGCGCGGCGATCGCGGGGATCGACGCGCACGCCACCAAGTCCTCGCGCACGGCGGTCCAGATCTCCGCCCCGGAGCTCGGCGAGCAGGCCGGTGTCGTCGGCGCCGCCCTTCTCGCCCGCGAGTCTCTCTCCGCCGCCGCCTGAGAACGCGTCCTCATTTCATGTCGAGACGCCCGCGCGCCGGAGCGACTTGCGTGCAAGAGATGAAACGCCGAGCGCGACGATTCCGCCGGGTACGACCCAGCGGACGTCCGGGCTCTTCGGCGTGCCGCTCGCCCGCGCGGTCTGGAGGGTGACACGCACTTCCCGATGGGTCAGCGTCTGCTCGACGACCCCCAGGCTGCTCACGCGCCCGAGGATGCGGATCCCCTCGGGCCGTTCTACCGGCAGGTCCCACAACCCCCCGAAGAGCGCTTCCGCCGGCCGGCGCGCCAGCAGGACCGCGCCGTCTCCGCGCGTGAGCGCGAGCGCGCGCCATTCGAGCAGCGGTCGGACGGGCCGTTTGCGCGCGGCCGGGAAACTGGCCGGATCGTCCTTGCCGCGGCAGATCGGGCGGATGGGACAATGCGGGCAATCAGGCGCGCGGGGCGTGCAGATCATCGCGCCCAGCTCCATCAGCGCTTCGTTGAACTGCCCGGCGCGGCCGGCCGGCAACAGATCGCGCGCGATCTTCCAGGCCATCGCCTTCGCGTCGCCGGGGATGGCGAAAGCGCGCGCGAGCACCCGTGTCACGTTTCCGTCGACCAGCGCGACGTCTTCTCCGAACGCGAGCGACGCCACCGCTGCGGCCGTGTACGGTCCGAATCCCGGCAGCGCCCGAAGCTCCGCCGAGGTGCTCGGGAGCGCGCCACCGCACGCCCGCGCCGCACGGTGCAGATTGCGGGCGCGCGCGTAGTACCCGAGGCCGCTCCAGAGAGCGAGCACGTCGTCGAGCGGCGCCGCGGCGAGCGCCCGCAGCGTCGGAAATCGCCGGAGGAAGCGCCGATAATAAGGGACCACCACCTCGACCCGCGTCTGCTGCAGCATCACTTCGCTCACCCACACGCGATACGGATCGCGAGGCTCCTTCCGCCAAGGAAGATCGCGCCGCGCCGTCGCAAACCACGGCAGCAGGCGATCGGCGAGTGTGCTATTCATGCGCGCCAATGAAGCGCATCCGCGTGCACAGCGTGGAGCAGTACGTGAACGAGATCGGCCCGCTGGTGCAGAAAGGGCTCGAGATGTACCGGGCGGATGTGCCGGAGGAAGGATTGCTCGGGGTAGGGTTCGCCGGCGCGGACACGGAAGTGCTGATCTCGATCCGGGAGTTCAAGGAGACAGGCGACCTGATCAAGTACGGGGAGCTGATCGATCCCTACGAACCGGAGGGAAAAAAGACCCAGAAGGTCAAGACCGGCGGCAAGGACTAACGGGTACACGCCGCCTCGACGTCCTTCACCGAGCGCGGAATCGAGACCGTGAGGTTCTCATGCCCCGAGTTCGTGACCAGGATGTCGTCCTCGATGCGGATGCCGATTCCGCGCAGCTCCTTCGGCGCATTCTCTTCGTCGCTCGCGATGTACAACCCCGGCTCGATGGTGAAGACCATGCCCGCCTCGAGGGGCCGCGGCTTCCCGTCGATGCTGTAGCTGCCGACGTCGTGCACGTCCAGCCCGAGCCAGTGGCTGGTGCGGTGCATGTAGTAGCGCCGGAAGGTGTTCTCCTTGATCAGCTGATCCGCCTCGCCCTTGAGCAGACCGAGCTTCACCATGCCTTCGGTGAGGATCCGCACGGCCTTCTCGTGTAGCCCCTCGATGGTCTCGCCGGGCCGCGTGGCGGCGATGCAGGCATCGGCCGCGTCCAGGACGAGCTGGTAGCAGGCGCGCTGCACCGCACTGAACCGTCCGGAAGCGGGAAACGTCCGCGTTACGTCACCCGTGTACAGGTCGTACTCCGCGCCGGCGTCGATCAGCACCAGGTCGCCGTCGCGAATCGGCATGCAGTTGTCGTTGTAGTGGAGCACGGTCGCGTTCTCGCCCGCCGCGACGATCGGGTAGTAGCCCCAGCCGCGCCCTCCGCCCTCCCGGAAGTCCCGCTCGAGCAGGGCGTGCAGGTCGTACTCATGCATGCCCGGCCGGCACGCTTTCATGCAGGCGAGGTGGCCCTTGCGGGTCAGCTGGACCGCCTTGCGGAGCGCGTCCAGCTCGCGCGGCTCCTTCCGCAGGCGAAGCTCGTGGACGATCTGCCCGGGATCCTCGATTCGCGGCGGCGCATTCACCCCTGCGCGGGCGCGCGCGCGCAGAGCGTGCAGCAGCTTCGCCACTCTCGAATCGAACTCCGGATCGTCGCCGCCCACGCGATAGAAGAGCGTCCGCGCGGAACCGACCAGCCTCGGGAGCTCGTCGCCGAGCTTGCCGATCTCGAACGCCTGGTCGGCGCCAAAGTTCTTCACCGCTCCTTCGGTTCCGGCGCGCCGCCCCGTCCAGATCTCCTTCTCCTTGTCGCGCGGGCGGACGAACAACGTGAACGGCTTGTCGCCTTGCGTGGAGAGCACGGCAACCGCTTCCGGTTCCTCGAAGCCGGTAAGCCAGTAGAGATCGCTGTGCGCCCGATACGGGTGCTCCACGTCGCTGTTGCGCGTCGCCACGGGCATGGCGGGGAAGATCGCGATCGCGGGGCCAGACGTCATCTCGCGCATCCGGCGGAGCACTTCGTCACGGCGGGTCTTGTAGACGCTGGCCTCGAACGCGGGGGTCAACGGCATGCATGCTGTTGTAACAGGACTTTTCCTCGTCCGGGGGCTGCGGGATGACGCGACGCCTGTTAAGTTGGCGGTGCGACTTCGGGAAAGGACTCGTGCATGGCGGACAAGGGCCTAGCGACCGACACCGAGATCCAGGCCGCCCTCGCGGAGCTGCCGGGATGGAAGCGGCAGAACAACTCGCTGCAGAAGACGTTCGATCTCAAAGGCTTCAAGGCGGCGATGGCGTTCGCGGGCACGGTGGGCGAGCTGGCCGACCGCGCCGATCACCATCCGGACATCCTCATCCAGTTCCACAAAGTCACGATCACGACCTTCAGCCACGACAAGGGCGGAATCACTGATCGCGACCTGCGGCTCGCCCGGCAGATCGAAGCAGCCGCCAAGGACCAGATGGCCTAGGCTGCGGCCGTGGAGGCGGGCGGCTGGCACCTGCTGTCGGACGACGCGCTGCTCGCGCAGTGCGAGGTGCGGGCGCACCGCGCCAGTGGACCGGGCGGACAGCATCGCAACAAGGCGGAGACGGCCGTGCGCCTGGTGCACCTACCCTCCGGCGTCACGGTCGAAGGGAAGGACGAGCGCTCCCGCACGCAGAACCTGCGCATTGCCCTGGGGCGGCTTCGGCAGAAGCTGGCTCGGCGCGCGTACCGGCCGCCGCCGCGGCGTCCGACCAAACCGTCGCGTGGGGCGAAGGAGCGGCGGCTCGAGGCGAAGAAGCGAGAAGGGCGCAAGAAAGCGCTGCGGCGCGGATATGCGGACTGAAGAGCTCGGCAGACGTCCGCGGGCGACCGGAGTACTGTGCGCGCCATGCCGAGCTCACCGGAGAACAAGGGATTCGGCCAGGGCGACCCCGCTCTCGCGCGCTGGGCCGAGGAAGTGTTCCGCCCCGAGGACGCCGTCCTGCGCGAGATCCGCGAGCGCAGCGTTCGCGAAGGGCTGCCGCCCATCGCCGTCGGCCGGTTCGACGGGTTGCATCTGGAAGTGATCGCGCGCGCCATCGGCGCGCTCAAGGCGGTCGAGATCGGGACGTTGGGCGGTTACAGCGGCGTCTGCCTGCTGCGTGGGATGGGCGTGCACGGCGTGTTGCACACGTTCGAGTATTCAGAGAAGCACGCGAAAGTGGCTTCGGACTCGTTCCACAAAGCGGGTGTCGGTTCCCGGGCGCACATCCACGTCGGGCCAGCACTGCAGACGCTCAGCGAGGTGGAAGCAGAGGCGCCGTTCGACCTGGTGTTCATCGATGCCGACAAGGTGAGCTACCCGGCCTATCTCGCCTGGGCCGCCGGCCACTTGCGGGAGGGCGGAGTAGTCCTCGCCGACAACGCGTTCGGCTTCGGTCAGGTCCACCTGCCGGGCGGCGACGAAAACCGCGTGGCATTGCGCAAGTTCAACGAGGAGCTGGCGCGCGGCGGTCGCTTCCGTGCCACCATGTTGCCGACCGAGGAAGGTCTGGCGATGGGCGTCAAGATCCGCTGACGGACTTGTCCGCCTTGATCACTTCGTCGGCGCGCGCCTTGCGCCACGCGCGCAGGCGCTCGCGCAGCTCGGGTCGCTTGCCGGAGAGGATGGCGATGGCGAGCAGGGCTGCGTTCGCGGCGCCCGACTTGCCGATGGCGAGCGTTCCGACCGGGATTCCCTTCGGCATCTGCACGATCGAGAGCAACGCGTCCGCGCCGCCCAGCGTGGTCGACGGAACCGGCACGCCGAGAACCGGCAGCACCGTCTTCGCCGCCACGACACCGGGCAGGTGCGCCGCGCCGCCCGCGCCGGCGATCAGGACCTCGAGCCCGCGGCCCTCCGCGCCCGACGACCACTCAAGCACCTGCTCGGGCGTGCGATGCGCGGACAACACGCGCACCTCGTGCTCGATCCCGAATTCCTTCAGCACCTCCGTCGCGCCGTTGAGCACTTCGAGGTCGGTCTTGCTCCCCATGATGATGCCGACGAGAGGGTTCGCCATCCGGCGCCGGTAGCAAACGGCGCAAAGCGGGTCAAGCTGATACGTTCGCCTCCGTGAACCACCGACTGCTGGACGTCCGCGGCCTCAGGCTCCACTGCGTCGAGCGCGGCGAAGGCGAGATGACCCTGCTCCTGCACGGCTGGCTCGACCACGCCGGCTCTTTCGACTTGCTCGCGCCGCAGCTCCCCGGGCGCACGGTCGCGCTCGATTTCCGCGGGCACGGCGATTCGCAGTGGGCCGGTCCGGGCGGCTTCTACCATTTCGTCGAGTACATCGCCGACCTGGACGGCGCGCTGGAGATCCTCTCGCCGCAGGAACCGGTGCGCATCGTCGGCCACTCGATGGGCGCGGCCGCGGCGCTCATCTATGCCGCGCTGCGTCCCGGGCGCGTATCGCATCTGACGATGATGGATGCGGTACCGCTGAGCATCTCGACGGAGGAGATCCCGGCGCGGCTTACGAGCTATCTCGAGGACCTGCGCCACACGCCGCGCAAACGGCGGCGGGTCGAGTCCATCGAAGATGGCGCCCAGCGGCTGATGCGCAACAATCCCTCGCTCTCGGAAAAGACGGCGCGCTTGCTGGCGGCGGGGGGCATCTCGCCC
>VBKQ01000276.1 GCA_005879505.1 Deltaproteobacteria bacterium | reverse complement strand
CGGCTGCGCGACGAGAAGCATGTCCGCGAGATCCTGCAGCGCGCCCGCGAGGGAAGGGTGGACGTGGTCATCGGCACCCACCGGCTGCTCTCCGCTGACGTCTCCTTCAAGGACCTCGGGCTGGTGGTGATCGACGAGGAGCAGCGCTTCGGCGTGAAGCACAAGGAGCAACTGAAGAAGCTGCGCAAGCTGGTGGACGTGCTCACGCTCACCGCGACGCCGATCCCACGGACGCTGCACATGTCGATGATGGGGGTGCGCGATCTCTCGATCATCGGCACTCCTCCGGTGGATCGGCGCGCCATCCGCACCTTCGTTTCGAAGTTCGACGGCGCGACGATCAAAGAGGCCATCGAGCGGGAGCTGGCCCGCGGCGGGCAGGTCTTTTTCCTGCACAACCGGATCGAGACCATCGGCGGCGTGCTCGACTACCTGACGAAGCTCGTCCCGCAGGCGAAGATCGCGGTCGCGCACGGCCAGATGCCGGAGGGCAAGCTCGAGAGGGTGATGACGGAGTTCATCGACCGCAAACACGACGTGCTGCTCTGCACCGCGATCATCGAGAGCGGGTTGGACATCCCCTCCGCCAACACCATCCTGGTCGACCGGGCCGACCATTTCGGGCTCTCGCAGCTCTACCAGATCCGCGGCCGCGTCGGCCGGAGCCGGGAGCGGGCCTACGCCTACCTGCTCATCCCGGCGCGGCGCAAGATCACGCGCGACGCTCAGAAGCGGCTATCCGTATTGCAGCAGTTCACGGAGCTGGGCGCCGGTTTCCAGATCGCCTCGCACGACCTGGAGATCCGCGGCGCCGGAAACCTGCTCGGTCCGGACCAGAGCGGCAACATCGCTTCCGTCGGCTTCGATCTGTACACGCAGCTGATGGAGGAGGCAGTCGCGCAGCTCAAGGGCGAGGAGCGGAGGGAGGAGTTCGAGCCGGACGTCGAGCTGCCGATTCCGGCGTTGATCCCGGAGGACTACGTCCCGGACGTGCAGCAGCGGCTCTTCTTCTACAAGCGCCTGGCGTCGGCGGCCACGGAGGAAGCGCTGTACGACGCCAAGGGCGAGCTGCGCGATCAGTGCGGAGAGCCGCCGCCGGAGGTTGACGCTCTCGTCGAGGTGATGTCGCTCAAAAATGAGCTGCGCGCGCTGCGCATGCGCGGGCTCAAGAGCGGACCGGGCCGGCTCGTCGTGCAGCTCGGACCGGACGCCGCCCTGGACCCCGCCCGCCTGGCGCAACTCGTGGCGAAGGGAAAGGGCCGATACCGCCTCACCCCGGGAATGGAGCTGGTGGCCACGATGGACGGCGACGCGGCCGCCCTGGAGAGCGCTCGCCAGCTCGTCCGCGAGCTGCGCGGTTGCGCACAGGCGAACTAGCGCTTTGCCGTACCCGGCTGCGTCTGGTATTTCCGCTCGGCCCCCTCACGAAGGATCCGCCGCATGAACAACCGCCTTGCCAGCGTTCTTTGCGCCGTGCTCGCCCTTGCCGCTTGCCGCAAGGGGGAGAAGTCCGGACCGGTCGTCGCGGAGGTCGGCGGCGAGAAGATCACCGTCGATGAGGTCCGCCAGAGACTCAACGAGACCAGCCCCTTCCTGCGGGCGCGCTACAACACGGTCGAGCGCAAGAAGGAATTCCTCGAGAACATGGTCCGCAACGAGCTGCTCGCGCAGGAGGCCATCCGGCAGGGATACGACAAGAGCCCGGCGGTGCGCGAGCAGACGAAACGGGCGATGATCCAGGAGCTCATCAAGCACCAGCTCGACTCGAAGCTCGCGGGTATCGACATCCCCGAGGAGGAGCTGAAGAAATTCTACGACGCGCATCTGGACGATTTCGTAAAGCCGGAGCGGGCGCGCGTGTTTCACATCCTCCTGCCCGCGAAAGACGCCAGGGAGCGCGCGGAAGCGAAGAAGAAGGCGGCTGTCCTGCTCAAGGACATCGACGCCCGTGAGAAGAAGGGCGAGGTGAACGCGTTCCAGGGCGCCGCGATCAAGGAGAGCAAGGACGCGCCCTCCGCTCCGCTGGGCGGCGATCTGCGCTTCCTCTCCAAGGACGAGCTGACCAGGGCCTACAACGCCGAGCTGGCGAACGCGGCCTTCGAGCTGAAGAATCCGGGGGACAAGACGCAGCCCTTCGACACGCCCGCCGGCGTCGAGCTGGTAAAGTTGCAGGTGAAGACGGTGGCGATGAACCGGAGCTTCGAGGAGAGCAAGGAGCCGATCCGGCAGCGCATGGCGCGCGAGCGGCGCAGCCGGGACTACGACGAGTGGGTGAAGAAGCTGCGCGAGAACACCAAGGTGGCAATCCACGAACAGGAGCTGGAGAAGGTCCAGGTCGACGCGGCTCCTTCGCCGCAGCAGCCGGCGGGCATCTCCTCCGCGCATCCCCAGGCGCTGCCGCCGGTCGCCCCGGTGTCGCCGTCCGGACAGAAGGCCCCACCGACCGCGGCCTCGAAGATCGGCGGCAACTAGCCGCGCACCGGTCGAAGGCCGCATAGCGGCTACTCTGGAGCGCAACATTCGCAGGCAGCTCATGAAACGTGTTCTGGTCCCTGTCGTGGCGTCCCGGGCTCATCTTGCGGGAGCGGCGGCCATCGGGCTCTTGTTCTGCTCGCAGGCCTGCCGCCGGGCCGCGCCTCCGGCCCCTCCGCCGCCGCGCGCTGCTGCCGTCGTGAACGGCGCGCCCATCCCGCTCACCCGCGTGCAGCTGGAGCTCGACAGGATGCGGCGAGGCTCCGCCGAGGGGGAAGCAAAAGTCCCGCCGCAGGACGTCCCGAAGCTGGCGCGCGCCATCCTGGATGCGCTGGTCGACCGCACGGTCGTACTGCAGCGGGCGAAAGCGGCGGGAATGGCGGTGAGCGAGGCCGAGGTGCAGCGCGCCACCGACGCTCTCGCTGACGATACGCGCAGGGGCGGCGCGGCGTGGGGCGAGCAGCTCGCGCGCGCCGGGTTGAATCCCGAGCAGCTCTCGGACGACACTCGCGAGCGGTTGCTGGCGGAGAAATACGTGGCCGAGCAAACCCGCGCGGAGCGTGCCTCCCCGGCCGAGACCCGCGCCTACTACGACACGCACCGGGCCGAGTTCGAGGAGCCCGAGGCGGTGCACTGCCTCCAGATCGCGGTGCGCACACCGGAAGAGGCGAAGAGCGTCCTCGATCAGCTCCGCGCCGGCGCTCCATTCGACAAGCTCGCGCGCCAGGCGGGGACCTCCCCGGACGCGCGCAACGGCGGCGATCTGGGCTGGTTCTCGAAGGGAACGATGCCGAAGGTGTTCGACGACACCTGCTTCTCGCTCGCGAACAACAAGATCTCCGGCGTCGTGGCCTCGCCCTACGGGTACCACGTGTTCAAGGCGCTCGGCCGCCGGGGGCCGCGGACGCGGAAGTTCGAGGACGTCAAGGCGGAGGTCGAGCGCCGGGCAACGGCCGAAAAGCGTGCCCAGGCGGAACGTCAGCTGCTTCAACAACTCCGTTCTTCTGCCCAGATCAAGATCGACGACACCACCCTTGCCCTGGTCCAATAGGTTATGTTCGGCGGCGTCATGCGTCTTCTCCTGGTGCTGACCGTGCTGTCGCTTGCGGCCGTGGCCGAGATCAAGGACCGCATCGCGGCCGTCGTGAATGGTCATCCGATCACGCTCTCGGAGGTCGAGGAGCGGGTCGCGCCGGAACTGGCGCGGGCAGGGGCGGGCGCGGCGGGCGATGCGCAGCGCAAGGAGACTCTCAAGCGCGCCCTCAGCCAGCTCATCGACGAACAGCTCGTCGCGAGCGAGGCGAGCGCGCTCGGCATCGACGTCAGCGACGACGAGCTACAGCATCTCGTCGAGCAGCTCGCGCGCGAGAACCGGATGGACATGGCGCAGTTCCGCCAGGCGCTCGCGCAGCAGGGGATGAGCATCGAGACGGTGCGCGATTCCCTCAAGCGGCAGCAGCTCACCATCCGCCTGCTGCAATACAAGGTGAAACCGCGCCGGGTGAGCGACGAGGAGGTGCAGGCCGCGTACGCCAGCATGACCCGGAACGCCGAGTACGAGGTGCGCGCGCGCGACATCTTCATCGCCGTGCCGGACGGTGCGACCGCCACGCAACAGAGCGCGGCGCGAGCGAAAGCGGACGCGGCCCTGCGCCGCATCCGCGAAGGGGAGAGCTTCGCCAAGGTGGCGCGCGACGTCTCCGACGGCCCCACCGCCAAGGAAGGAGGCGACCTGGGGTACTTCCGTCGCGGGCAGATGCTTGCGGAGCTCGAGCAGGCGGCGTTTGCGCTGCAACCCGGACAGATCTCCAGCTTGATCCGCGTCACCGGCGCTCACGGAGGGTTCCATCTCGTCACCGTGGAGGATCGCCGGCAGATCGCTGCGCGGCCGCTCGCCGAAGTGCAGGAGGAGATCCGCAACCGGATCGCGGGCGAGTCGGTGATGAAGGAGCGAGAGCACTACCTGGCGCAGCTTCGCAAGACGGCGCAGGTCGACGAGAAGCTCTGATGGTTCGCATCGCCGTCTCGATGGGCGACCCGCTGGGGATCGGCCCCGAGGTGGTGGTCGCCGCCCTCGCTACTCCCACGGTGCGCAACGCGGCTGAAATCGTCGTCCATGGAGATGCCCGGACGCTGCAGCGGGCCGCGGCCCTGCGCGGAGTCCCCCTCGAATGTGAGATCGTCCAGATCGGCTCGCTCGAGCCGGATCCCGCGCCGCGGGAGGCAGGGGCAAGCGCGCTGGAATACGTGCGTCGCGCCGCGCGAGCCTGCATGGACGGACGGGCAGGTGCGCTCTGCACCGCTCCGCTCTCGAAACAGCGGGTCGCGCTGGGCGAGCGCGGATTCGTCGGCCACACCGAATACCTGGCGGCACTGACGGGGGCGCGGGTGGCGATGATGATGGCCGGGCCTCGCCTGCGCGTCGTGCTCGCCACCAACCACCTTTCGCTCGCGGAGGTGACCCGGTCGCTCACGTCCGGCCAGATCGCGTTCGTCGCCGGGCTGGCCGCGCGGGAGTTGCGCCAGGGATGGGACATCGCGGCTCCCCGCATCGCCGTCTGCGGACTCAACCCACACGCGGGCGATGGCGGCATCTTCGGCGACGAAGACGAGCGGATCGTGGCGCCGGCCGTCGCGCAGGCGAAGGCCGCCGGAGTGGACGCGACCGGCCCGTGGCCCGCCGACGGCCTCTTCCCGCGTGCCGCGCGAGGCGAGTTCGATGCCGTGGTCGCCCTCTACCATGATCAAGGGCTGATCCCGGCGAAGCTCCTCGATTTCCAGAGCACCGTGAACGTCACGCTCGGCCTGCCGTTCACGCGCACGAGCCCGGACCACGGGACGGCGGACGATATCGCCTGGAAAGGCAACGCCGATCCGCAGCCGATGATTTCCGCGCTCCTGCTGGCTGCCCGGCTCGCGAAACACGTTTCATGATCAAGGCTCGGGGGGAGCGTTGCCCTCGCGATCGAGGGCCGGCCCAAGGTCCTGGTTCTCCACCGGCTTGACGGCCCCCGCGGTGGACTGAACGTCGATGGACGCGAGCGCCCAGACGGCACCTGGCGGATCACCCGGCCGCGAGCCGTCCCGATCGACCCACGTCGCTTCCAGCTTCGCGTTCTTGCGCACCAGGTCCCTGAACGCCGTATCCGGATCGTCGACCGTCCGGGCGAACTGATCGACCGTCAGCCCCGACGCGCTCTCGACCAGCAGCGTGTACGCCTGCACGTGCGCCCTCAGCGAGGCAGCGAGATTGTCGATCGCATCTTCGCCCGCGTACCGTTTCGCGTCTTCGGCGTGATAGGTCGGTCCGGAATACCCCGTCGCGTAGATGCGATTCCTCGACCGCGGCAGGCGATCGAGCCAGGATGGCCCGCTCTTCCCCGTCCTCGGACCCGCCGGCGCGTCGGCGCCTGCCTTTCCCTTGATCGAATCCATCTCCAGCATCGCCAGCGTCCAGACGCCGCCGGGGTCGCTTCGCTCTCCGTTCTCGTCGGTCCAGGTCGCCTCGATGCGCGAGTTCTGCATCACGACGTCGGTCGCTTCCTTGTCGATCGTGACGCCCCCGCTCCCCTGGCCGGTCGCTCTGTCCATGCCCAGCACTTCGATGTGTGACGCCAGGGCCAGCGCGAGCTTCACCCGGGCATCGTCGGCCGCCGCATTGATTGCGTCCTGCGGCCAGAAGCTGGGCTGCGAATAGCCCACAGCGACCAGCTTGCCATTGCCGCTCTCGGGCACCCTCTCGACCCAAGCCGGAACGGCAATGGCTTCCTTCCATGGCTTGCCCCATCTGTTCAGTTTGGGGGGCGGCCCCGACTGCTTGCGCCCGCCGGCGCACGCGAGAGAGCCGAGCGGGAAAGCGAGGGCCAGGGCGACGGCGAGGGCCAGCCGGTTCATCGAGCGCGGACTCCAAACGGCGCGGGCCGGCCAGGATCATGGCCGGCCCGTAGAGCAGGCCCGGCTGGCGAAGTCGCCGGACCTATTCTTGTCGGTCGATCAACGCTGCCGCTTCGCTTCCTCGGCGGAGAGCTCATCGAACGCCTTGTCCGCGTTCGCTCGCACCGTGTCGCGTACCGCGGCGTTCAGCTCC
>VBKQ01000275.1 GCA_005879505.1 Deltaproteobacteria bacterium | reverse complement strand
ATCACTTCACACCAGCCTGCGCGCAGGTGGTGCTCGCACCACCGAGAAAGACATGCGATCGTCGCTCCCGTGCCGAACGAGGAGCAGAAGCGCATCTGGAACGAGGTCAACGCCCCACGCTTCTTCGCAATCCGCGACGCGCTGGAGAGATCTCTCGCGCCCTACGGCCTGGCGGCGATCGATGCGCTGTCGCCCGCTCCAGGAAACTCCGCGCTCGACGTCGGATGTGGATTCGGCTCCACCACGCGCGAGCTGGCTCGGCGTGTAGGGGCCACGGGACAAGTCCTGGGCATCGACGTTTCGGAGCCGTTCCTGGCCGCCGCGCGCGCAGAGGCGCCCGTCAACGTGCGATATCTCTGCGCCGACGCGCAGACCCACTCCTTCGAGACCCCCTTCGATCTCTGCTTCGCGCGCTTCGGCGTGATGTTCTTCGACGATCCGCCGGCAGCGTTCGCCAACCTGCGGCGCGCGCTGCGTGCTGGTGGCCGTTTTGCCGCCGTCACCTGGGGATCGCCGCAGCAGAACGCGTGGGTCGAGGTGCCACTCCGCGTGCTCCGTCTCCACCTGCCGGCGGCGCCTGCCCTGCTCACGGCGGCGCCGGGACCATTCTCGCTCTCTGACCCCAGGGCCCTCGAGCAGCTGCTCGCCGAGGCCGGATTCGCGCAACCGCGTGTCCGGGCCTTGAACCTGCCCTACTTCGCCGGCGCGACGGTCGAGGACGCTTCGTCGCTTCTGCTGCAGTTGGGGCCCGCCGCGGCTGTCCTGCGCGAGGCGGGCGAGGCGGGACAGCGCCTGCGGCCGGCGATCGCAGCCGATCTGGGCGAGGAGCTCGCGCCCTGGTTGGGACAGCGCGGCGTCGAATTGCCCGCCGCGGCGTTGCTCGCGACCGCGGCGCGGCCCGCGAGCAAGTGACTGTTCGTCGATTTCCGTAGTATGCCGCGACTTGAAAAGGCGCACATCCTGCAACGCGGCCCTTCCCGGCGCGGCCCGAATTTTGTACTCAGCACGGCATGCCTGCGTTCCGCTGGCAGATCCCCGAGCGCTTCAACCTGGGCGCGGACGTGTCCGATCGGCACGGCACGGCGCTCGCCCTGATCGAGATCGAGCCGTCCGGAAAGACCCGGGAGCTGACGTTCGACGCCATCTCCGTGCTCTCCAACCGTCTGGCCAATGTGCTCGTCGCCCGCGGGCTGCAGCGCGGCGACCGGATCGCTATCCTGCTGCCCCAGCGCCACGAGACCGCCGTCGCGCACGTGTCCGCCTGGAAGGCCGGGATGATCTCCGTGCCGCTCTTCACGCTGTTCGGCGAGGAGGCGCTCGAGTTCCGCCTGCAGAACTGCGGCGCGCGTGCGATCGTCACCGACCGCGAGCAGCTGCCCAAGATCGCGAAGCTGCGCGACCGCCTCCCGGACCTGGAGACCGTCCTCTGCGTCGACGGACCCGCTGAAGGCGCGCTCGATCTCCACGCGTTGGCCGCGCAAGCGTCGGACCGTTTCCAGATCGCCGACACGCTCGCCGAGGATCCGGCGCTCATCATCTACACGAGCGGCACCACCGGTCAGCCGAAGGGCGCGCTGCATGCGCACCGCACGCTCCTCGGCCACCTCCCTGGAGTGGAGTACCCGCACGACGGCTTCCCGCAGCCCGGCGACCGCTTCTGGACGCCCGCGGACTGGGCCTGGATCGGCGGGCTGTTCGACGTCGTGATGCCCGCCTGGCACCACGGCGTCACCGTGGTCGCGCACCGGCCGCGGAAGTTCGATCCGGCCGAGGCGATGCGGCTGATGGGACGGTATGACGTCCGCAACGTGTTCATGCCGCCGACGGCGCTGAAGCTGCTGCGCGCCTCCGGCGCCAAGGATCCGGGCGTGCGTCTGCGCAGCCTCGCATCGGGCGGAGAGAGCCTCGGCGAAGACCTGATCGATTGGGGCCGCAGCGCGCTCGGCTTGACCATCAATGAGTTCTACGGCCAGACGGAATGCAACCTGGTGGTGGGAAACGGCAGCGCACTGCCGCCGGTGCGTCCGGGATGGACGGGAACGGCAATCCCCGGACACACTGTTGCGATCGTCGACGAAGACGGCCGCGAGCTGCCAGCAGGAGAAATGGGGAGCATCGCCTACCACCGCCCCGATCCGGTGATGTTCCTCGAATACTGGCGCAACGACGCAGCGACGAAGGCGAAGTTCCGCGGAGACTGGCTGATCAGCGGCGACCTGGGCGTGCGCGATGAGGCGGGCTACTTCCGATTCGTCGGCCGCGACGACGATCTGATCACCAGCGGTGGCTATCGCATCGGCCCCGGCGAGATCGAGGCCTGCCTCTCGCGCCATCCAGCCGTCGCGCTGGCCGCGGTCGTGGGCGAGCCCGACCCCATCCGCACCGAAGTGGTGAAGGCAGTGATCGTCTTGAAGGAAGGCTTCGCGCCGGGGGAGGCGCTGAAATCCGAGCTGCAAGAGCACGTCCGCTCGCGACTCGCCGCGCACGAGTACCCGCGCATCGTCGAGTTCGTGAGAGAGCTGCCGCTCACCGCCACCGGCAAGATCATCCGCCGCGCGCTCCGCTCCCCGAAGAAGCACTGACCAGGTGGCGCGCGACTACCCTCTCTCTGCTCGCGGCAGCCACGCGAGCGCGTCCTCCATGGTGCCGCGCGGCCGGTACTCGAGTCCGACGCTTCCGCGATATCCGGACTGGTCCAGGTCGCGAAGGAGCTCGCGGATCGGCTGCGTACCCGTCCCCGGCTGGTTCCGGCCCGGCACGTCCGCGATCTGCACGTGCGCGACCAGGGAAGCGTACCGCCGCAATGCCGCGCGCGCGTCCGCCCCCGCCATGCCCACATGGTACTGGTCGAGCTGCAGCCGCACCGACGGCGACCCAGCCCCCTCGACCAGGGCCGCCGCACGCTCGACGGTGTCGGCGAAGTAGCCCGGCATGTCGATCGAATTGATCGCCTCAACCAGGAGCGTCACCCCGGCCTGCTCGGCCAGCGGCACGGCCGCGCGCAGGTTTGCGATCGCGGTGCGCTCGGCCTGCGCTCGCAGAACTCCCGCCGGCGGGACTCCGGCCAGCGCGTTGAGCAGCCTCGTTCCAAACCGCCGGGCGGCAGCGACGGCGTCGCGCACCGTGGCGACGAACTCCTGCTCTCGCCCGGGCACGCTGAGCAGCCCGCGCTCGCCGCGCGCCCAGTCGCCCGGCGCGGGATCGAAGAGCACAAGCTCCAGCCCGAGGTCCTGCAACGACTTCTCGACGCGCGCTGGATCGAGCGCATGCACGAAGAGGATCTCGACGCGCCGGAAGCCCGCCTCGGCCGCCGCGCGGAAGCGATCGTACACGTCGAGGTCGGGCCAGAGCATGGTGAGATTGGCGGCGAAACGCGGCATGGCGACTCCCTGTGCCTGCAGATGCCTTCAGCCGGATGCCGGCCGATCGACGGTCACTCCGCTCGCGTCTTCCCAGAGCCGGACGAGCACGGCCATGTCCTGATCCGCCAGACCTCGCGCCGCCGCCTCGAGAAACCGCTGCTCCGCGACGGCGCCGAGCAGCAGCGGGACCTGCACGCCTTTGGCCTCGTCGTGGATGATCCCCAGATCCTTGAGCAGCAGGCGCACCGAGGTCGCCGCGCTGAAGTCTCGCGAGATGAAGCGCGGCAGGTTGCGCGTCATCATCGTCGATCCGCCGAAGGAGGTGCCGATCACATCGAGCACCGTCTTCGGGTCCGCGCCGAGCTTCGCGCCGAGCACCGCTGCCTCGGCGATGGCGGCAGTGTGAACGCCGACGAGCAGCTGGTTCACGAGCTTGATCGCCTGGCCTGCGCCGACCCCACCGCATAGCCGGATGTTCTTGCCGAATGCCTGGAACACGGGGAGCGCGCTGTCGAACGCCGCCTTGTCGCCGCCCACCATGACGGTCAGCGTTCCCGCCTGTGCCCCCGCCGGTCCGCCGGAAACCGGTGCGTCGAGGAATTGCGCGCCCCGTTCGCGCAGCTGCGCCGAGCAGCGGCGGTTCAGCTCCAGGCTCACCGTCGAGTGATCCGCGTACACCTGCCCGGCCCGCGCGGACCGCGCCAGCTCATCGTATACGCGAGCGACCGCTTCCGCCGTCGGAAGCGCGGTCAGGATCACCTCGGCCCGTCCGGCGGCCTCGGCGGCACTCGCGCCGGGCGCGGCGCCGAGCTTCGCGAGCTCGTCGACCGGACCGCGGGAGCGGTTGAAAGCCTGGACCTGATGGCCGGCCTGCAGGAGCCGGGTGGCCATCGGCCGACCCATCTTGCCGAGCCCGATAAAAGCGACCTGTGCCATGCGGGCCGCTATAGCCCGGAATGCCTCCAGGGCGTCAATCGAGCTGCAGAAACTCGTCGATCTCGTTGCTCGGCGATTGCGGCGCTTGCTCCCGCGCCTGGTCGAACGCGGGCGATCCGCGGAGCGGCGCAATTTCAATGAGCTCGCTGCTGGCGGCTGCGTTCACGTCCATGCGGAACGTCGCGATGGTCGCAACGACCAGAGCGATTGCGATCAGGCTTGCGATCAGGGAAGACCACTTGAGCCATTTCATCGGGCACCTCCGAGGCCCGCTCCATCGCATGAGCGATGCCAGCGAAAAGGCGGCGAGGTGACAGAATCCGCCCGATCCATCCCGGACGACCGTGTAGCGCTACAGCGGCGCCGCACTTCGCGGAGCCTCGCGTCGGAACAGCGCCTTCTCCTCGGTCTTCCGACCCACGTCTGCGCACATCGCGTTCGAAGATCGCCGGATGGTAGCGTTGACGCTCGTAGAACAACCTTTTCTGGGAGGGTTTTCGAATGCGATTTTTTGGCAAATTGGCTCTGAGCGTCCTGCTCGCCGCGAACGTCGCGCGAGCGCAGTCGACTTCCAATGACGCGCCGGCGAAAGCCGACGCGACCAAGCCCGCGGACGAGTCCGCGCAGCCCGCAGCTGCGGCTCCGGAGAAGACGGATGCGGCGCAGTCGCGTCCGTACGTCGATTCCGCGATCACGTTCCTCACTTCGCTGACGCACACCAACCGGTCGGGCGATGCCGGCGCGAAGGCCTGGGCGGACTTGCGGTCCGTCTCGGTCGACAAGGTCCCCGTCAAGTGGGCGGGCAAGGAGCTGGTGATCGACGCGCAAGGCGGCCACAGCGATGCGATGCTGGTCCGCTTCTCCAAGGTCAGCACCTGGCGTGAGGCTTTCGACGTCCAGGGCGTGAACATCGAGAAGGCCCAGATCCGCGTGGGCGATCAGGACTACACGGGCAAGGCCCGGCTGAAGCTCGCGGAGAAGAACGGCAAGTGGATCGTGGAGTCACTCGAACTGGAGTAGGGGCGGCAACTGCATAGCGCGGCGCGCCCCCGAGCCGGGGGGCGCGCCGCGTCGCGTGTTGACCAAGCGACCGCCGGATGCTAACGCCCACACCCCTCCGGGGCGCGGGTGCTCACACGGCCCCCGGAAGGGGGTATGCCGTGAGCTCCATCTCCATCAATGTGAACGGGGTCGCCCAGACCCGCGACGTCGAGCCGCGCATGCTCCTCGTCCATTTCCTACGCGACGCGCTCGGCCTCACCGGCACGCATGTCGGCTGCGATACCAGCCAATGCGGCGCCTGCACTGTCCTGCTGGACGGCGCGGCCGTGAAGTCGTGCTCGCTCTTCGCCGTACAGGTCGAGGGCCGCTCGGTCACCACCATCGAAGGGCTGGCACAGGACGGAAAGCTCCATCCCATGCAGCAGGCGTTCTGGGACCAGCATGGCCTGCAGTGCGGATTCTGCACGCCGGGCATGATCCTCTCCGCCTGCGAGCTGCTCGCGCGAAACCCGAGCCCGAGCGAGAGCGAGATCCGCGCCGGCCTGGAAGGCAACCTCTGCCGGTGCACCGGCTACAACAACATCGTCAAGGCGGTGCAGCAGGCCGCCGCCGCGAGGTGACCCATGGCCGAGCTACTCTTCGGAACGAGCATCAAGCGCCGTGAGGACCCGCGCTTCATCACCGGCAAGGGCACGTACGTCGATGACGTCCGCATTCCCGGCACCACCTATGCAGCGTTCGTCCGCAGCCCGCATGCGCACGCGCGCATCGCCCGCATCAACCTCGAGCCGGCCAAAAACCTCAAGTCCGTCGTCGCGGCGTACACGGGAAAGGACCTGGTGTCGGGCGGGATGAAGCCCATCCCGACGGGCTGGCTGATCCCGAACATGAAGATCCCGGCGCACTACCCGCTGGCCGTCGATCGCGCCCGCTACATGGGCGACGCGGTCGCCGTGGTGATCGCGGAGTCGCCCTACGTCGCGCGCGATGCGGCCGAGCTCGTGGAGGTCGATTACGA
>VBKQ01000274.1 GCA_005879505.1 Deltaproteobacteria bacterium | reverse complement strand
TGAAGAGCGTGGGCAGCTTCACCGCCTTGAAGCCGTGCGTACCCGGACCGCCGTCGAGCGAGCGGATCCGCGCCAGCTCGTCGTTGGTGAGGATCGGCGAAGGGAGCGCCAGCTGCCGGCAGGACTCCGGACCGGGCTCGAGCAGGTTGCCCTCCGGCCCGATGGTGGTCTCCGACGACATGATGATCTCTTCGCGGATGGCGTCGACCGGCGGGTTGGTGACCTGCGCGAAGAGCTGCTTGAAATAGTTGAAGAGCAGCTGCGGCCGCTCGGAAAGGACCGCTAGCGGCGTATCGGTGCCCATCGAGCCCACCGCCTCGTTCCCGGTGGTGGCCATCGGCGTGATCAGCAGCTTCACGTCCTCAGAGGTGTAGCCGAACACCTCCTGACGGCGGATCACGGTCTCGCGGTCCGGATGGATCGGACGCACCGGCGAGGGCAAGTCCTGGATGCGGACCATCGACTTGCGCAGCCACTCTCCGTAGGGCGCCTGCCTGGCGATGCGCTCCTTCAACTCCTCGTCGGAGACGATGCGCTGCAGCGCCGTGTCGACCAGGAAGATGCGCCCCGGAGGCAGCCGCCCCTTCTGCAGCACCTTCTCCGGGGGAATGTCGAGGACGCCGACCTCCGAGGACATCACCACCAGGTCGTCGCTGGTGACGTAGTAGCGTGAAGGCCGCAGGCCGTTGCGGTCCAGCACTGCGCCCACCCGCACGCCGTCGGTGAAGGCGATGGACGCCGGACCGTCCCAGGGCTCCATCAGGCAGGAGTGGAACTCGTAGAACGCCCGCCGTTCGGGGCTCATGGTCTCGTCGCGGACGTACGGCTCCGGGACCATCATCATCATCGCGTGGGGCAGCTCGCGCCCGGCCAGCGTGAGCAGCTCGAGCACGTTGTCGAACATCGCCGAGTCGGAGCCCTCGGTGTCGATGACGGTGAGGATCTTCAGCAGGTCCTTGTCGAAGAGCTTCGAGCGCATCATCGACTGGCGCGCGTGCATCCAGTTGATGTTGCCCCGCAGCGTGTTGATCTCGCCGTTGTGCGAGATGTACCGGTACGGGTGCGCGCGCCCCCAGGAGGGGAAGGTGTTGGTCGAGAAGCGCGAGTGCACCATCACGATCGCCGAGGAGACCGCGGGATCCTGCAGGTCGAGGTAGAACCGCCGCAGCTGACCGGCGTTGAGCATGCCCTTGTAGACGACCGTCTTGTAGCTCAGGCTCGGGACATAGAAGTAGCCGCGCCCCGGGATCGCCGAGCGCGAGACCTTCTTCTCCAGCAGCCGCCGGATCACGTAGAGCTTCCGCTCGAACGCATCCTCGTCGGGAACGTCGTCGCCGCGGCCGATGAAGACCTGGCGGATGACCGGCTGGCTCGCCTTCGCCGAGCCTCCCAGGGTGGAATTGTCGGTGGGAACGTCACGCCAGCCGAGAAGCTGCTGGCGCTCGTTGCGGATGGTCTCGTCGAACAGCCGGTAGATCGCCTCGCGCCCGTGCTCGCTCGGCGGCAGGAACACCATCCCCACCCCGTAGCGGCCGGGGTCCGGCAGCGTCAGTCCGAGCTTCGCGCATTCGGCGGCGAGGAAGGCGTGCGGCGTCTGCAGGAGGATGCCGGCGCCGTCGCCGGTCTCCTTCTCGGCTCCCGTCGCGCCCCGGTGCTCCAGGTTGCAGAGGACCCCGAGCGCCTTGACGACGATGTCGTGCGAAGGGCGGCCCTTGATGTCGACGACGAATCCGAAGCCGCAGGAATCGTGTTCGAGCGCCGGGTCGTAGAGGCCTTGCGCGGGCGGAGGTCCTGCTTCTGCCATGATCATCCCTCATCCGGGCCCTCGGGACCCGAAGCTTCTTAGTTCAACGCAGCGGAAGCCCGAACGCAACGCCTTTTCGGCGCGGTGCGGCAACGAGCGGCCGCATCAGACAAAAACGTCGGAATAACCGCCTTCCCGAGGGCTTCGCGGCTACCGCTTCTGGCCCTGGCCGGCCGGCTCCGGGTAGCATCCGGCGGCGCGCGCGAGCTGGCGGACGAGCGCCAGCACGGACTCGCAGGTCGGCGCCGGAACGGATGTCAGATGGGCCATCTCCACCACTGCCCCGAGCAGCGCGTCGATCTCCATCGGGCGCCCCCGTTCGAGGTCCACCAGCGTCGAGGGCTTGTGCGAGCCCACCTCCGCCGCGCCCGCGATCCGCGCGTCGACGTCGAGCGGCAGGGTCACTCCCAGCTTCTCGGCGATGCCCTGCGCCTCCAGCATCATGGTCCGCGCCAGCGCCCGGGTCTCCGGGTTCGCGATGACCGCGTCGAGCGGCGAGCGCGTGAGCGCGCAGATCATGTTGAAGGAGAGGTTGCCCCAGAGCTTCACCCAGAGGTTCTCGCGGATCCGGGTCCGGACCGGGGCGCGCAGACCGGCGCCGATCATCAGCTGGGAGAGCTGCTGCGCGCGCTCGCTCTTCGATCCGTCGGGCTCGCCCAGGTCGAATCGGTTCGAATAGGTATGCTCGATGACGCCCGGCGCGACCAGGTCGGTGGCGGGATAGACGATGCAGCCGATGACCCGGCTCGGCGGCAGCAGGTCCCAGAGCTTGCCGCCCGGGTCGACGCTCTGCAGGCGCTTGTTCTCCCATGGCCCGCCCGACTTGTAGAAGTACCACCAGGGAACCCCGTTGATCGCCGGCACCAGCGCCGTGCGCGGGCGGAGAAGGGCCTGAATCGACGGCGCGGCCGCGGGCAGCGAGTGCGCTTTCACTGCGATGACGACGAAGTCCTGCGGTCCGAGCTCGCGCGCATCGTCGGTGCACCGCGGATGGGTCACGAGCGTCTCGCCTCCGCTGCGCAGCGTGAGCCCGTTCGCCTTCATCGCGGCCAGGTGGGGACCGCGGGCGATGCAGCTCACTTCGGCATCGCCGGCCGCGCACAGCCGAGCGGCGATGTAGCCGCCGATCGCGCCGGCCCCGAAGACGCAGACTTTCATTTGTCCAGCCCCAGCTTCGCCGCAAGCCCGATGCGCTGCAGCTTTCCCGTCGGACCGCGCGGCAGCTCGCTGACGAAGAGGATCTTGTGCGGCACCTTGTAGTGGACGAGGTGCTTCTCGGCGAAATCGCGCAGCTCGCGCTCGGTCACGGTCTTTCCCTCCCTCAGCACCACCGCCGCCGCGACCTCCTCGCCGAGCTTCTCGTGCGGCATCCCGAATGTGAGCGCGAGCTGGACGGAAGGATGCTCCATCAGGACCACGTCGACCTCGAGCGGGGACACCTTCTCGCCGCCGCGGTTGATCATCTCCTTCAGCCGGCCGCTGATGCGCAGGTAACCGTCCTCGTCGAGCGACCCCTGGTCGCCGGTGCGGAACCAGCCGTTCACGAACGCCCTGGCGTTCGCCTCCGGATTGTCGAGGTAGCCACGGGTCACGTTCGCTCCCCGCACTACGATCTCGCCGCTCGCGCCCTGCGGCAACAGCGTCCCGTTCTCGTCCATGATGCCGATCTCCGGGCCCGCCGCAACCCCGACCGAGCCGGCCTTGCGCGGCCGCGGCGGCAGCGGGTTCGAGGCCATCTGGTGCGACGCCTCGGTCATCCCGTATGCCTCGATCACCGGCGCCTGGAAGGCAGCTTCCAGCTCGGCCATCAGGCGCGGGCGCAGCGATGCCGACGACGAGCGGATCAGGCGAAGCCTCCTGCGGGCGAGGATCTCCTTGTTCCGGTCGGCGCGGCCGAGGACCGCCCGATGCATGGTGGGCACGCCCGTCGTCCAGGTCGGATGTACCTCCTCGAGCCAGTGGAAGAAGCGCAGCGCATTGAACCCTGGCGTGATGCAGACCTGCGCTCCCGCGGACAGCGAGGAGAGGATGCCGGCGACCAGCCCGTGGATGTGGAAGAGCGGCATGATCTGCAGGCAGACGTCCGCCGGCGAGAGCGCGAGCGTGCCGGCGATGTTGCGCGCGGAGGCGGTCAAGTTCGACTGCGTGAGCGGGACCAGCTTGGGCCGCGCCGTGGTGCCGCTCGTATGCAAAAGCAGCGCGAGGTCGTCGCCCTCCCCGGCGCCGGGCGACTGCGCCCGCCCGCGGAGCGCGGGCGGCCCTTCCAAGCGGAAGCTCCCCGCACCCTCGCCCGGCTGCGGATGCAGCTCGACGATGGGAATGGAGAGCTTCGCGGCCACCTTGCGCGCCGGAGAGTCGATGCCCGCCTCGACGACCAGCGCCTTCGGCCGCAGATCGCCCAGATAGAAGTCGAGCTCGTCCTCCCGGTAGCCGGGATTGAGGGGCGCCGTGGCGACACCCGTGGCCATGCAAGCGAAAGCCGTCCCCGCCTCCGGCCCGTTGCGCAGCAGGATGGCGACGCGATCTCCGCGGCCGATCCCCATGGCGTTGAGCGCGTCTATCGCGCGGGCAGCGAGATCGCGCAGGCCGCGCCAGGAGAGGGGCTTCGCCTCAGGCGCGCTGATGGCGGTCGAGGCGTCGGCGCCGCGCGACAGTTGCGTCAGGATGGCGTTCGGGTCCTGCACGCCTTTGCGCCTCAGTACACCGGGTTTTCGCGATACGTGCCCCACAGCTTCTTCAGCTTTTCGACGATGTCGCCCATGCTCGCGCCTTCCCGCACCAGGTCGATGGTGACGGGCATGATGTTCGCCGACGGATCCTTCGCCACCTTGACCAGTTGCTCGAGCAGCGCCGACACCTTGGCGTTGTCGCGCTCCTTTCGCACCCTGCGCAGACGATTGATCTGCCGCTCGGCGGTGGTCTCGTCGTGCGGATGGAGCTCGACGTCGAGCTTCTCCTCCGGCTCGATGTATTTGTTCACGCCGATCACGGGCTTGTCGCCGGTCTGCTTCTTGATGGCGGTGTCGTACGCGTAGTCGGCGATGTGCTTCTGGAACCAGCTTTCCTGGATCAACTTGATGGTCCCGCCGAGCTTGTCGACCTCATCGATGATGTCGAAGATCTTCTTCTCGTAGTCGTCGGTGAGCGATTCCAGGAAATACGAACCGCCCAGCGGATCGACCACGTTCGCGACGTTCGTTTCCTCTGCGATGATCTGCTGCGTCCGCAGCGCGATCTTCATCGCCTCCTCGGTGGGAATGGCGAAGGCCTCGTCCATGCCATTGGTGTGGAGGCTCTGCGCGCCGCCCAGCACTGCCGAGAGCGCCTGGAAGGCGGTGCGGATGACGTTGATCTTGTACTGCGGCCGGGTGAGGCTCGCGGCCGCCGTCTGGCAATGGAAGCGCAGGCGCATCGACTCGGGGTTCCTGGCGCCGAAGCGGTCGCGCATGATCCTGGCGTAGGCGCGGCGGGTGGCGCGGAACTTGGCGATCTCCTCGAAGAAGTCGGTCTGGCAGACGAAGAAGAAGGCGAGCCGAGGCGCGAACTCGTCGACGTTCATCCCCGTCTTGATGACCTCTTCCACGTAGGTGATGAGGTTGCACAGGGTGAACGCGACCTCGTGCAGCGGCGAGGATCCAGCTTCCGAGATGTGGTAGCCGGAGAGGTTGATCGGGTTGTACCGCTTCATGTTGCGCGCGCAGTAGGTGATGCAGTCGCGCACGATCCGCACTGACGGTTCGATGGGGAAGATGTACTCCTTCTGCGCCATGTACTCCTTGAGGATGTCCGCCTGGATGGTCCCCGAGAGCTTGTTCGGGTCGAATCCGCGCTTCTCCGCCAGGACCACGTACATGGCGAGCAGGATCCAGGCGCTCGGGTTGATGGTCATGGAGACCGAGATCTTTTCCAGGTCGATCTCGTCGAAGAGCGCCTCCATGTCGGCGACGGTGTCCACCGCGACGCCTTCGCGGCCCACCTCGCCCTCGCTCATCGGATGGTCGGAGTCGTAACCCATCAGCGTGGGCATGTCGAAGTCGACGGAGAGACCGGTCTGGCCTTGCGAGATGAGGTACTTGAACCGCTTGTTGGTGTCCTCTCCCGTCCCGAACCCGGCGATCTGCCGCATGGTCCAGAACCGGCTACGGTACATGGTCGGGTAGGGACCGCGCGTGAACGGGAACCGGCCGGGCAACCCGATGTCCTCGACAGGGGTCTGTTGGGCGTCGAGCACGGTGTACGTGCGCTTCACCGGGAAACCGCCGCTGGTATAGAACTGCTCCTTCCGCTCCTTCTGCTTGGTGAGGAACGACGTCACCTCGCGCTGCTCCCAGTCGCGGACCTCGTCCTGCACTGCCTGGGGATTTTCCAGCTCGATTTTGCTCATGAGTCAGGCTCCCATTCCTTCGATCAATTTCTCGCCGGCGGCATACGGGTCGATCTCGCGCGAAGCCAGGCGGTCGGCAATCGCGGCCACGCGTCCGGCGCTGCGCTCGGTGAAGCGGATGCGCAGCAGGTCCTCGGCCGTCTTCAACATGCGGAATTGCGCGATCTTGCGGCTGCGCGCGCGCCCGGCTTCCGAGCCGGCGAGAAACGTCTTGTGCTTCTCCAGCGCGGAGACCAGCTCGTCGAAGCCCTCGCGCTTGAGCGAGCTGGTGGCGATGACGGGCGGCCGCCAGGCGGCGTTCGACTCGAGGGAGACGCCGAGCGCGAGCATCTGCTTCAGGTCGCTGATGGTGCTGCGCGCATCGGGGCGGTCGCTCTTGCTGACCACGTGGATGTCCGCGATCTCCAGGATGCCGGCCTTGATCGCCTGGATCTCGTCGCCCAGCCCGGGGGCGGAGACCACGAGCGTGGTGTGCGAGGCGCTGGCGATCTCCACCTCGTCCTGGCCCACGCCGACGGTCTCGATGAGGATGTAGTCGAAGCCTGCCACGTCCAGGATGTCGACGGCGTCGAGGGTGGCGCGCGCCATTCCCCCCAGCGCGCCGCGCGTCGCCATGCTGCGGATGAACACGCCCTCGTCGCCCGCCAGATCGCTCATGCGGATGCGGTCGCCCATGATCGACCCGCCCGAGTACGGACTGGAGGGATCGATGGCGATGATCCCGATCTTGTGTCCCGCCTTGCGCAGGTGCGCGGCAAGGACCGAGACCATGGTCGACTTGCCGCTGCCCGGCACCCCGGTGATTCCGATCACGTGGGCCTTGCCTGCGCGGGAGTACACCTCGCCGAGCGTGTCCCGGCACTCCGGATCGGCGGCTTCCGCGCGGCTGAGCAGCCGCGCGATCGCCGCTATCTCGCCCTTGAGCACGCGTGGAAGGAGATCGCGCGAGGGCACCCTCATGGCGGAGTGACCTGCTGCTTCAGCTTCTGGTTCAGCTCGCGGAAAACCTCCCGGTCATCGATCACGCGGCGCGCCTTGAAGTCGGTGCGCGGGAAGGTGCCTGGAGGGACCACCTCCACCCCCGCGCGGAGGCCGAGCATGGTGTGGATCCGTTTCGCCACCGTCTCCTTGAACAGAGCCAGCTTTCCCTGCTTCTCCACCTCCGGCTTCGGCTCGACGCGCAGGAGCAGCTCGTCCATCCTGGCCCCGCTGCGGCTGATGATGATGCGGTGCTCGCCGCCGTAGCCCTCGACCTGGTTGAGCGCCGCGTCGATCTCGCTCGGATACACGTTCTCGCCACGGATGGTGAACATGTCGTCGATGCGCCCGAAGATCCCGTTCGGCAGGCGCGGATAGGTGCGCCCGCAGGGGTTCGGCTCGTTGGTCCACTGGGTGAGATCGCCGGAGACCAACCGGATCATCGGCTGCGAGGTGCGCTCGAGCTGCGTGTAGACGGGCGTGCCCCGCTGCCCGTAGGCGACGCGGTGGAAGCTGTTCGGGTCGCAGACCTCCGTATAGACGACATCCTGCCAGCACAGCATCCCCGACGTCTGCTCCGAGCCCGCCACGTTCATCCACGGCGTGATCTCCGCCATCGATCCCGAATCGTAGACCTTGCCGTCGTACGCCTGCTCGATCCGGTCCTTGACGCCGGGCACCGACGCTCCCGGCTCGCCGGAGAAGAAGAGCCGCTTGATTCCGAAGCTCTTCGGATCGACGCCCTCCTTCTCCGCCACCTCGGCGAGGTAGAGCGCGAACGACGGCGTCCCGTAGAACGCCTGCGGCTTCATGGCGTTCATCCACTGCACCGCGCGCGACGACATGCCGGGCGCGCCTGCCCCGAAGGGGAACGCCTTGCAGCCCAACCGCTCGCAGCCGGCGAGCGCGCCCCAGCTCCCCATGTAGAGGCTGAAGATGGCGGCGACGAAGACCATGTCGCCGGGACGGATGCCCATTCCGTACATGATCCGCGCATGCGCGTTGGCGATGTTGCGCCAGTCATTGCGCCCGACGGCGAAAGCCGTGGGAAGGCCTGTGGTACCGGACGTGCCGTGGACGTGGAAGATCTCCGACTCCGGAATGCACAGGTAGTCGCCGAAGGGCCGGACCCGCTCCTGCGCCTTTCGCAAATCAGCTTTCGTGATCACCGGGCACTTGGACTCAAAATCTTCTAGCGACTTTATCTGGTCGGGATTGAAACCCGCGTCGTCCCATTTCCTCCGATAGAACGGCGCCTTCTCGTACGCATAGCGGCAAACCTGGCGGAGGCGCTCCACGATGGCGCGCTCGCGGTCGCCGGCGGGCATCGTCTCGCGCCTGGGGAACCAGTACCTGCTGCCCGGCTCCGGGCGATACGTATCGTCGTAGCGCGGAGGCCACGACCAGTATTCCATCTCGGCCATTGTCGACCCCGTGGGTTAGCGCGCTCCGCGCTCGCGGACCAGCCGGCGCACGGTATCGACGATCACGTTCGGGGGAGTGTCCTGAAGGAGGATCTCGGCGACACCCATCTTCTTCAGCGCGACCACGTCCTCGTCGGGGATGACGCCGCCTCCGAGGAGGATGATGTCGCTCACGCCGCGTTCCTTCAGCCGCTTCATGATGCGGGGGAATGCGGTCATGTGGGCGCCCGAGAGAAGGCTCACGCCTAGCACGTCGACGTCTTCCTGGACCGCCGCGTCCACCACCTCTTCCGGCGTGCGGTGCAACCCGGTGTAGACCACGTCCAGGCCCGCGTCGCGCAAACAGCGGGCGACCACCCGGACGCCGCGATCGTGGCCGTCCAGGCCGACTTTTGCCATCAGCACCCGAATGTTCTCAGCCATTCTGCCTCCGGGCCAGGGAAAGGGCCGCCGGCTCGATCGGCAACCGCATTTCGTATGCGGTATGCGCTCTTGACAGGATTCTACGCACCGTGTCAACCGATACGGAAGCACGTCGCCCAAGCGAGGCGATTGCTGAACGGTGCTCACTGCAGACCAATGTCGCACTCGACACCGCAAGTGAACCCGCGCATCTCCTCCGCCGGCTCCGCGGCCGGCGTGGTGGCCCGGTTCCTGAAGGCGCGCGGGGTCGACCGGATCTTCGCTCTCTGCGGCGGGCACATCATGCCCCTGTGGATGCGCGCCGACGCCGAAGGCATTCGCATCGTCGACGTGCGCGACGAGCGCGCCGCCGTGCACATGGCGCAGGCGCACGCAGAGCTGACCGGCGGCCTGCTCCTCTGGTCGGCGCGGCGGCCGCTGGTGATCACCGGCCGCGGCGCGAGGGGAGCCGCCGCCGAGTTGCAGCGGTTCCTCGACAGGCTCGGCGCCCTTTATCTCGACACCGGTGAGAGCCGAGGGCTGGTCCCCGACGACCATCCCTCGGTGGTCGCCGCGGCGCGCGGCACGGCGATGGCAGAGGCAGACGTGGTGGTGACCGTCGGACGGCGGCTGGACTTCCAGCTCGCCTTCGGATCTCCGGCCGTGTTCGGAAGCGCCCGGTTCGTGCGGATCGCCGACACCGGGTCGGAGCTGCGCGACAACCGGCGAGGCACGGTCGAGGTATTCGCTACGCCTTCGGCTACCCTCGCCGCGATCGTCGACGCGGCCGGCGACCGCCCTGCATCCGTCGACCCAGAGTGGGCGGCCGGCATGCGGAAGCGGCACCTCGAGCGGGTCGTCAAGCTGCGGGAAACGATGGCGAAAGCTTCGGCCGGCAGCGATGGCCGCATGCATCCCAACCGGCTGCTCTCCGCGCTGCAGGCGAAGCTGCCGCCGGACGCGATCGTCGTCGCCGATGGAGGCGACTTCCTCAGCTTTGTCCGCGTCGGCCTTTCTTCCGGCGCTTACCTCGATCCGGGGCCGTTCGGCTGCATCGGCGTCGGCGTGCCGTTCGGGATCGCGGCCAGCCTCGCCTTTCCCGGGCGCCTGGTGCTGGTCGCGACGGGAGACGGGTCGTTCGGATTCAACGCCATCGAGCTCGACACGGCCGTGCGACACGGAGCCGCGGCGGTGTTCGTGGTCGCGAACAATGGCGCCTGGCAGATCGAGGTCCACGACCAGACGTCGACCTACGGCCGCGTCGCCGGAACGAAGCTGCAGTTCGCAGATCACGCGGCGATGGCGCGCGGCTTCGGCATGCATGCCGAGCGCGTCGAGCAGGTCGACGACTTGCCAGGCGCGATCGATCGCGCCTTCGCCCGGCGCCCTGCGCTGCTCGACGTCATCGTCACGCCGGAGGCGGTCTCGGCCGATGCGAAGTCCGGCCTCGCCTGGGATCCGGATCTGCAGCCGCTCGCGGCGTGGGACGAAGCGGAGCGCGCCTGGCGGGACCAACCCTCGCGCTGACCCGCTCAGCGGAGCGGTGGCCGCACGGGCACCGTGAGCGACGCCTTCGAGAGCCGCGTGACCGAAGGGACCCGGCTCGGCGTGATGTACGGGCTGTCCACGTTGGTGATCTCCAGCCGCAGCGAGTCCTCGGAAGCGACCTGCATGAGATTGCCGTAGGTGAGGATGTCGACGTTGGCGTCGCCGAGCGGCACCAGGGGGCTTCCGGAATCGAGCGTCGAGGTTCCGCGCGTCACCAGCGTGCTTTGGCCCGTGGGTGTCACGTCGTAGAGACGGACGTCGAGCTGGACACGGTATGCGCTCGTGCTCGCGTGAAACGAGACCACCGGCGGTCCGGCGACGAGGAAGGAGCCGGCGGCAAGACGGGCATCGGAGGCGATCTTCGCCGCGGGAATGGCGTACGTCGCCACGTCGCCGGGGACGGCGTCCGGTGGCGGCGCGGCACAAACGGGTTGGAGCTGCTCGCACCCGGTGAACACGAATGGATCCGAAAAAAGGCCGCCCAGGTTTGCCGGGTCGAAGGTGAGAACTGCGTCGCCGGGGAGATACTCGGTGGCGGATCCCGTCGCGAGATCGTCGACCGACGCGACCCGCAGAACGTCTGCGCCGTCGAACGAAACGCTTGCCGGCCGTGTCACAGCGGCGATCACGTCATAGGAGGCCCTCCCCGCGCCTTTCAGGTGGAAGTCGAGCCACTCGAACACGCGGTCGAGCGCGTAGTCGACTTCCCCTGGCTTGTTCGCGGCGCGGGGATGCCCGATGTCCCCGAGATATTCGGCGATCGGGTAGGCCGGATCGAGCCGCTTGAGCGCGCGGTACATCCGCAGGGCCTCCGGCAGCGGAAAGAGATCGTCCGTGAACCCCTGCAGCTCGAATACCGGGAGTTGCGGCAGCCCGGCTTTCGCGTTGTCCTTGACGGTCTGGAAGAACTGCTCCTGCCACCAGATGGAGCGGTAACCGGCGATGCCGTCGACGATCTCTGTCCCGACCGGCGGCAGGTTGTTCGGTTCGGTGCCCAGCATGTATGCGTTCCAGGCGACGAGGTAGTCGGGATAATTCGGGTAAGGACGCTTCCTGTCCCGGCGCGATCCGCCGGCGAAGAGCCCCTCCAGGTAGCTCAGCTTGTAGGAACCCGGCGGGTCGATCGAGTCTGCCAGGTCACCGTTCGGCCGCAGCGCGCCGACCAGGTCGGTCCAGGGAACGATCGGCACGATCGTGCGGACGCGGACGGTTTTCCCAGCGGGCGTGGCGAACTGCGGCTGGAGCGCCGCCAGCCACGACTGCCCGCCGCCGTACGATGCGCCGAGCACGGCGACGGCGTCCGGATTCAGTCGCGGGCCCATCTGAGGATCCTCGATGGCCTGTGCGATCATGCTGCGCAGATCGCGAAGCTCGACGTTGAGGTCGGCGAGGTTCACCTGCCCCCACGACTTGCCGAATCCACGCGCCGAGTACCGCAGCACCGCGTATCCGCGGCTGAGCAGCTTTTCGTCCCACGCCGAATCGCTGTGCTTGCTGCCCCCGTAGCCGTGCAGGTTGACCACCAGCGGATGCGGCGCAGGGTCCTCCGGAATGCGCACGGTCACGTCGAGCGCCGTCCCGTCGACGTCGCTGGCGAGAAATCCCGAGCACTCCATCGGCGGAACAGACGGGGTGCAGGCGAGCCCCAGCGGCGTTCCGGCGCCGGTGAAGACGCCCGTGCTCGTCGTGTCAGGGCCGAAGACGTGCTTCGGCGGAAGCGATCCCTGTGCAAGCAGAGGGAAGGATGCGAGAGTTGCGAGCAGGCTGCCGAGGACGGATCGCCGGGCGCGCATGGGATGCCATGTCGTCGGTATGCATCGAGGCAACGGCCCGCAACCCGCCTTGCGAATCCTGGGCGCTTCCTCAGGGGGAGGTGCTGGCGACCAGCTCTGCGCGAATCACTTCCTCGAGCTTCGCGATCACTTCGTACTTGGTGCGCCCTTCCTGATCGTTCCACCCGATGATCGCGCAATGGCATCCGTACCCGCCTCGGGAGCACGCCGGAACGTTCAGGCGCTTGCCGACGGACTGCAACGCGAGCCGGTAGAGAGCGTCGTCCTCGCCGGCGGCTTCCATCAGCGCGCCGCTCAGGCAATAGCTGCCCACCGGATCGCGCTCCAGCAGCTGCGTCCAG
>VBKQ01000273.1 GCA_005879505.1 Deltaproteobacteria bacterium | reverse complement strand
GTGCGGCTCACTCGCAAGGTGGGCGAGCAGAACAGGCTCTTCGGTTCCGTCACCTCCAAGGACGTGCACGAGCAGCTCGTCTCGCAGGGATACGCGGTCGAGCGGAAGCAGGTGCACCTGCGTGAGCCGCTGAAGGAAATCGGAACCCACGAGGTGGAAGTGAGGCTCCACCCGGAGGTGGTGGCGAAGGTGAAGGTGACCATCGGGCCGGAGGCGTAGCGAGGGCTCCGTGGCCGTCCTCGACGTCGAGATCGGTGTTAGCGGGGGCGCTCCCGAAAGGTGCGCCCCCGAACATTTTGCTCGCTTCTCCAGCGGGCGGTATGCTGCGTGCCGCTCCATGCGAATCCTGCTGGCCATGGCCGGGCTCGCCGGCGCCGTGCATGCCTCGCCACATCAGAAGTCGCCGCGCGAGGCGATCGCGGGGGTCCAGCCACCGGCCGCGCGCACGGATGCGACCACCAGCTTGCCTCCCGCGCCGCCCGTACAGGCCGGTCCTCCCCAATCGCGCCCTCAGCCTCCGCCGGTCCCTCCGCGGCGCTTCGGCCGCTTCGATCTCGACATGCCGTTCGCGCAATTCCGCGCCATGCCCGATCTCGCCGACTGCGCGGCAGCTCTCGCTGCGCCCGCGGGCCACGCGGAGTGCCTCCTGCCGCGAGCTCCTGACAACCTGGCGCGCATACAGCTGGCCTGGGAGGAGACACGGACCGGGTCCGAGCTGACCGCGCTGCGCCTGGTGTTCGATCCCCAGCTCGCGCCGCCGCTTACCGATCTCGAGTGGCAGCTCACGCGCGGGTGGGGTCCGCCGCTGCTCGAGCAGCTGCGCCGCGAGCACGACCAGAAATTCTTCACGCTCCAATGGGAGGATGCGGACCATCGCGCCACGCTCGAGGCGCAGGCCCCGCGCGATCAGCCGTCGCGGGCGCTGGCGGTGGTGCTCGAGCGCAAACAGGTGCCGCTCTCGGGCGAGTTCACCTCGCTGCACCCCAGGCCGTTCCCGAACTTCCGCGTCCGTTGGATCCGCCGCATCGACTGGGAAGGACAGCTGCACGCCGTGCTCTGGGGTACCTCGCTCACGCCTGCCCAAGAGGCGATGGGTGAACAGTCCGCCGCCTGGGTCGCGCAGCGCAATTACGTGGGCATCTGGAAGCTCGAGCCGGCCAGCGGAGCTCGCCCCCGGCGCTGGAAGCCACTCTGGGAGCGCATCACCGGGGGCGATGACGACGACCAGCCGCAGCGCGTCCTTTATGTCGACGCGCGCGACGTCACCGGCGACGGCATCCCGGACGTGGTGGTGGAACTGTCGTGCGAGACCTGCGGGGCGACGGCGGACGAAGTGATCGTGAAGACCATTCGCGCGGGCAAACTGGTCGATCTGCTCGCGAAGCGCGATCTCTATCGCGCGAGGGTGGAGCTGGGCACGGGGCAGGTCCGGATCCGAGAGCCGGAGGGGGAGGACGACCAGGGCCTCACGGTCAGTACGTACGCCTATGATCGCGGCAAGGGCGCCTTCGTCCTCGCGCGCGAAGAGCGCACCGCGCCGCCGGGCCGCTGAGGACGGAGGTTGCCGGCATGGGAAAGAAGCCGCCGCTGCCGCCCTGGCTCGAGCACGCCGCGCTGGTGAAGAAGAAGATGAAGGACCGCGGCTTCAAGATGGCCGACCGGGTGCAGATCTGTACGCACTGCGGCGAGTACGCGGAGGAGACATGGTCGCTCAAGGGCGGGCAAGGACTGGGCGGCCGGGACATCTGCGCCTGCATGAACTGCGGGTGGGCGCGGAGCTGGAGAGGGCAGGGCGCCGCGCGCCTGTTGGAAGAGCCGTTCGACCTGATCGGGTTTCTCGGGATTGCACCGCGGGGCTGATGCTGTATCTGGAGGCCCTGGCGGCCGGCGTCATCTGAGGGCTTTGCGCAGCTCTGCTGCCCGGCGGCGGATCTTCGGGTCGCCGGTCTCGATCTCGACAGACGCCAGGCGATCGCGCAGCGCCGGCGGCGGTTTCAGCGTGCCCGCCTTGTGCAGCTCCTCGAGCCGGCCCAGCGCTTTTTCCACCGTGGCCTCGTCCGGATGCCCAAGGAGGCGGTCCAGCAGGCGCGGATCTGCCGGCATCTCGTTCGTTTTCAGATATTCGGTCGCCGCGGCGTAGAACGCTTTCGGGTCCTCGATCGCAAACAGCTTCTTGCGCTCCTCGTCGCGCTCTTCGTCACTGTCGCCCGCCTTTGCGCGCAGATGCTCCGGCAGAGGAGCGCCGCCCGAGAACAGGCGCTCGAGGTTCGTCTTGTACTTGGTGTACCCGGTGCTCCGCTCGAACGACTCGCGGTCTTTCTGGTCGCGGCGCGAGGACCCGCCGCGATCGCGCATCTTGTCGATCTCACGCCAGCTTTTCTTTTGCCGAGGGCGATCGTCGTCTGTCACAGGTGCTCCACAGTAATTCACAGGATAACAAGATTGCGCTTCACAGGCTCGTTGGGCGAGGGATGTCAGACCCTTCTGCGCAGGATGGATCCGTGAGCGCATCCGCCACCGTAGTCGCCCTGCCCCACGGCCGCGTCCCACCGCACAACCTCGACGCGGAGAAGAGCCTCCTCGGCGGCATCCTGCTCGACAGCCAGGCGTTCGCCGACGTGGTGGAGATCGTCCGCGCCGAGGAGTTCTACCGCGACGCCCACCGCAAGGTCTTCGAGGCGATGAGCTCGCTGTTCGGCAACAGTCAGCCCATCGACCGCATCACCGTCAAGGACGAGTTGACGGCCATGGGCGTCTTCGAGGCGGTCGGGGGCGACGAGTTCATCGATCTGCTCGACAAGATCGTTCCCACCGCCGCCAACCTCGCCTGGTACGCGAAGATCATCCACGAGAAGGCGCTGGCCCGCCGGCTGATCGAGGCGGCCAGCTCCATCGCCCAGCTCGGATACGAGCAGCACGGGGACGTGGCGGAATTCGCCGACGAATCCGAGCGCCGCATCTTCGCCGTGACCGAGCAGCGCAACGCCGTCAGCTTCGTGCACGTGAAGCCGATCATCGCCGCGACGTTCAAGAACATCGAGGCGCTCTACGAGCGGCAGGAGGAGATCACGGGGATCCCGACGGGATTCGCCGATCTCGACCGTCTCACCAGCGGTTTCCAGCCCGGAGATCTCGTCGTCCTCGCGGCGAGACCTTCGATGGGGAAGGCGCAGCCGCTCGATGCGCCGGTGCTCACCCCAGCCGGTTACGTTCCCATGGGCGAAATCCAGGCCGGCTCCTCCGTGATCGGCGCCGACGGCAAGCCGCACCGGGTCCTCGCCGTGTTTCCGCAGGGCGACAAGAAGGTGTTCCGGGTCCGCCTCGACGACGGCGCGACCGCCGAGTGCTGCGACGAGCACCTCTGGTACACGACCGCGCGCGCAGAAGCAGCGATGGCCGCAGGAAAGGGATCGGTGAAGACGCTGGCGGAGATCCGGCGCACGTTGAACGTCGCCGGCGACCCGGGGCGCCTCAATCACCGCGTCCCCCTCGTTGCTCCGGTCGAGCTTGCGCCCCGCACGGATCAGCTGTTCTTCTCGCCCTACCTGCTCGGGCTGCTGCTCGCGGATCAGAGCCTGCGCGGTTTGAGTGAGCGGCCGGGCGATGCCGACGCTGGTGCCGAGGCCGAGGGGATTTCTGTGTCGGTCGATGGCGTGGCCGCGCGGATCCCCGTGCCTGGCCGCCGCTTCTCCGCTACCCGGCTCGCCCTCGAGCACTATGGGCTTTCGGGCCTGCACCGCAGCGAGAGTTTCATCCCCGACGACTACCTCCGTGCCCCGCCCGCCGAACGACTCGACCTGTTGCGAGGCTTGCTCGATGCCGACGGCGAAGTGGTGGAAGACGACCGGGCCGTGGATTTCGCGACCAGCTCGCGCCAACTGGCAAATGGCGTGCTCTGGCTGGTCCGATCCCTGGGGGGAGTGTCGCGCGAGGAACGGGCCGTACCCGATCGGGACCGTGCGCCGGAAGAGGTCTTCCGCATCCGGATCTGGTTTCCAAACGGCATCGTGCCGATCACCTCGAAGAAACACCTGGAGCGATGGAACGGGCGGGCAGATCGCTTCCCAGGCAGGTTCATCGAATCGGTCGAACCGATCGGGACCAGACCTTGTCAGTGCATCCTCGTCGACAGCGACGATCACCTCTACGTCACATCGGACTTCGTGCTCACGCACAATACGGCGTTCTGCCTCAACATCGCGACGCACGTCGGTTGCCGCGGGCAATTCCAAAAGAAGCGCTGCGGGGTGGGGATCTTTTCCTTGGAAATGGCCAAGGAACAGCTCGTCATGCGGATGCTCGCCAGCGAGGCACGCGTGGACTCGCAGCGGATCCGTACCGGCAAGCTCATCGAGAGCGACTGGGCCAAGCTGGCGCAAGCCGCCGGAGTGCTCGCCGACGCGAACATCCACATCGACGATACGCCCGCAGTCTCCGCCCTGGAGTTGCGCGCGAAGTGCCGGCGGCTGTTTGCCAAGTACCAAGCCACCGATCAGCCGATCCGATTGATCGTCGTCGACTACCTCCAGCTCATGCGCGGCAACGAGCGGCTCGACAACCGCGAGCAACAGATCAGCGAGATCTCACGATCGCTGAAAGGGCTGGCGAAGGAGCTGGGGGTGCCGGTCCTCGCGCTCTCCCAACTGAACCGATCGCTCGAAAAGCGCCCGGACAAACGGCCGATGATGAGCGACCTGCGCGAGAGCGGTGCGATCGAGCAGGACAGCGACACCATCCTCTTCATCTACCGCGAGGAGGTGTACGAGAAGGACAAGGAAGACGTGAAAGGGGTCGCGGAGATCATCATCGGCAAGCAGCGCAACGGGCCTATCGGGAGCACGAACCTCGCGTTCATCCATGAGCACACGAGGTTTGAGAATCTGGCGAGGGACTAACGCCGCACAGCGACCGCGCACGGGAGTGCGCGGAATCTGTACCGGCTGATAGCGCCCGCGGCAGGCGCTAGACCTCCCCGCTCGCCCCCCCACCCCCCGAACGGCCTCCCCCGCCCCCTGAGAAGCCGCCCCCGCCTCCCCCTCCGCCCCATCCGCCGCCGCGGCCGCCGGTGACGACCGTAACCTGCTTGCGCGGCAGCACCTTGTCGTACTCGCGTCGGTACCCGCAGCGGCGATTGGTACAAACCTGCGTCACATGCGCGATGCCCTCGCTCCAGTACGTCGGAGGCGACACCAGGTCCTCTTCGATGACCATCCACGACCCATCCTTCGGACATTTGTGCGCGCGGATGGACGCCCAGATCACCGCGTTGACGATCAGCCCGACGACCAGCGCGAGCCAACCCGCTCCGCTGCTCATCGAGATCAGCGACACCACCGATGCGCCCGTAAGCCCGGCGCCGGCGAGTTGGGTCCCCTTGCCTGGGAACCGCCGCCGCGCCCCGCTGGAAGCGAGGACGATGGCGAATGCTCCCATGCAGAGGATCGTGATGCCGAGACCGCCGTAGCTGACCGGGCCGGCATATCCCCGCATCCCAACGCCGGTCCCGCCGCGCTGGCCCTCCCGGGCGGGAGCCGCCTCTCCTCCCGCGGCCGCGTCCGCCTCCAGGACCGCGGCGAGCGCATCGACGACGTGCACGGCCGCCCCGGAGTAGTCGTCGTTCCGCATGTACGGGAAGGCCTGCTGCGTCCGGATCTGGCCGACCTTTCCGTCCGGCAGGATCCCTTCGAGCCCATACCCAACCTCGATGCGGATTTTTCGGTGCCCAGGAGCGCCGGGGACGAAGAGCACGAGCACCCCGTCGTCGCGCTTGGTGCCGTGGCCGAGACCCCATTTCTTGAACAGGGCGACCGCATAGTCCTCGAGCGGGTCATCGCCGAGGGCCGACTCGGGCACGGTGCAGACGGCGAGCTGCGCGACGCCCGCATGGTCGAGCCGGGACGCCACCGCCGTGACGTGCGCGACCGCGTTCGGGTCCAAGAGATGCGCCCGATCGACGACGTATCCGGTGAAATCCGGCAGCGACGCCGCCAGCAGCAGCGCGAGGAGCATGCCGGAACAATAACGCGGATCAGACGGCGAGGTGCGCGAGCGTGCGGGCGAGCCGGGAGGCCGCCATCTGGCTCGGTAGCTCCAGCACCGGAACCTGGGCGCCCTTCGCCTCGGTGCGCAGCGCCTCGAGCTTCTTGCCCGACTTCTGGCCGGGGTCGAGCAGCACGAGGTCCGTCCGCTTGCCGCCGAGGCGGGCTGCTGCCGCGCTGGTCGTACGAACGTCGCAGGCGGTCCTGAGGGTGCGGGAGACCTCCCGCAGCCAGCGGGTATCGTCGGATACCAGCAGGACGCTCGGGCGCGTCGAAGGCGGATTCAGGGGGAGCTCGATGAAGAAGCGCGATCCGTTCCCTGCGCTCGTCTCCGCCCACATCTCGCCACCGTGGCGCTCGGCGATCTCGCGCGCGATGCGCAGGCCGCGTCCGGGACCGAGCCCGGCCACCAGTTTCGGCAGCTCCGCAGGCGCGATGCCCTCGCCCTGGTCCTTGACCGCGATGCGCACGAAGCGGGGACTGGCGCGCCACCCCTCCAGCTCCACCGTTCCGCCGCGCGGCGAGAAGCGGATGGCAT
>VBKQ01000534.1 GCA_005879505.1 Deltaproteobacteria bacterium | reverse complement strand
CGGGGCCGCTACGTGGTGATGGGCGACGCCGACGACAGCTACGAGTTCCAGGACGTTCCCCGCTTCCTCAGCAGGCTGCGGGCAGGCGACGAGCTGGTGATGGGCTCCCGCTTTCGCGGCGTCATCCATCCCGGCGCCATGCCTTTCTTGCATCGGTTCCTCGGCAATCCCGTGCTCACCTGGATCTTGAACCTGTTCTTCGGCGCGGGGATCACGGACGCGCACTGCGGCATGCGTGGATTCTCCCGAGAGGCCATCCGCTCGCTCTCGCTGCGCAGCCCGGGAATGGAGTTCGCGAGCGAGATGGTGATCCGCGCCGCGCAGGAGAAGCTGCGGATCGGGGAGGTGCCGACCAGCCTCAGGCCTGACGGTCGCGGACGCCGCCCGCACCTGCGCACCTGGCGCGACGGATGGCGCCATCTGCGCTTCATGCTGCTGTTCAGCCCTTGGTGGCTCTTCGCGGTGCCCGGCCTGGGAACGACAGTCCTCGGGCTTGTGCTTACAATGGCTGTAGCCCTGACCGGGATCGAGATTTTCGGCCACAAGCTCCAGACCCACTTCGCGCTCCTCGGAAGTGCGCTCTCGATCCTCGGCGTGCAGGTCCTTTTCCTCGGAGTATTCGCGAAGACGATCTATGTGCTGGACGGGATCGGGCAGGAGCGCTTCGCCGAGCAGCTCATCGCGGGATTCCGGCTCGAATGGGCGCTTCTCGCGGGGATTGTCGCCATCTCGACCGGCTTTGCTGTCGATGCCCACATCCTCTACGTCTGGCTGAAAACGCACGGCGGCACTCTGGACGAGACGGTCACGCATCTTGCGATCGTGGCTGGAACCTTGCTCGCGATCGGGGTCGAGGTCATCTTCTCCGCCTTCTTCCTGAGCATTCTCCGGGCCTCCAGGATGCGTAAGTGGACGTAACGGCGGCCGAAGTGGAAACGAGGAGCTCTCGTCGGATCCGACAGCCGGTGCCGGCGCTGGTGGCGGTGTTGCTCGCGACGATCGTGCTCGCCGGTCTGACGCTGGTACTGGTGCACTCCGGCTGGCACGGTCAGGGCCGGCCCCCGGCGTTCGTCGCGGAGCTGGCAAACAAGCCGCTCCCGTTCATTGCCTGCGTGACGGTGGCGCTCGCGGCGAGCGCGGTGCTGGTGTACCGGGGACACGCGCTCTCGATGGACGAGTACGCGCCACTCTTCCAGGCACGGATCTTCGCGCGCGGACGTCTGATGGCGGAGGTACCTCCGGAGCTGGTCGGGCACCTGGTCCCGCCGGTCCGCTGGTTCATCGAGGCTTCGCCCGACGGCCGGATGCTGTCGGCCTACTGGCCCGGATTCGCGCTGCTGCTCACGCCGTTCGCCTGGGCAGGCGCGCCTTGGCTGCTCAATCCGCTGATCGGCGGCGCGACGCTCTGGATGTCCTGGTGGATCGCCAGGCGGCTCTGGCCGGATACCGCGGCCGGCGGATGGGCGCTGCTGCTGACTGCCGCTTCGCCGGCATTCGTGGTGAATGCGATCTCGCTCTACTCGATGCCCGCGCACCTTCTGGCATCGTTGTGCTTCACCGCGCTGCTCCTCGATCCCACACCGCGGCGCCTGCTCTGCGCAGGCGCGGTCGGCTCGCTCGCATTGACCCTTCACCATCCCCTGCCCCATACGCTCTACGCCATTCCCTGGCTCGGCGCGCTGGCGCTGCGGCGAGGCCGGGTCCGCAGCCTGGCCACTCTCGCCGCTGGATATCTTCCGGGCCTTGTCCTCCTGGGCGCCGGCTGGTTCTGGGTTCGCGCTCAGGTCGGCGGAAACGAGGAGACCGCGGCGCGGGGGCTGGGAGCGGTGGCGTCGATCCTCGGCCGCCTCGCCTTCACGATGCCTTCGCTCCATTTGCTCCGGAGCCGCGCCGTGAACCTCAGCGAGCTCGCGCTCTGGGCGGTTCCGGGGCTGCTCGCGCTCGCCTGCGCCGGCGTATGGTGGAGGCGGGCCGAGCCCGCCGTCCGACTGTTCGCAGCCTCGGCGTTGCTGACGCTCGCCGGCTACTTCTTCGTTCCATATGACCAGGGGCACGGTTGGGGATACCGGTATTTTCACGCCTCGTGGGGGGCGCTTCCATTGCTGGCCGCGTGCGCACTCGAACACCCGGCTGCGGGTGCATCGCTGCGAAGGATGACCTTGATCGCTGCCCTCGCCAGCCTCTTGCTGGGAAACGGATTGCGCTTCTTCCAGGTGCGGTCTTTCATCGACGGGCAGCTGCGGCAGGTTCCCACGCCGTCGGCCCCGGCGCGATTCGAGGTCGTGTTCATGCGGCTGGACCGCGGGTACTACACTGTAGACCTGGTGCAGAACGACCCCTTCCTGGAGGGGTCGCGGTGGATCCTCTTGAGTCGGGGACCGGAGGACGATGCCCGGTTCATGGCCCACTTCTTTCCCGGGGCCAGAAGCGCGGTACGCACTCCCCTGGCCGAGCTCTGGCAGCAGGACTGACCTCAGGCCTTGGCGCTGATGAGGAATCCTCCGCTGAAGAGTCCCCAGATCCGTCGGCCCCGATGCAGCAGATCTTCGAGCCGGTCGAGCGTTTCCGCGAGGACGGGAGGACCTGCGGGAAGATAGAGCGGCAGGCGTTCGACCGCGACGCAAGTCCAGCCGGCTTCCTCCGTCCAGCGCCGCAAGCGAGCGGGGTTGTTGAGGAAGAAGCGACGCTCCTCCGGATTCGGCAGTGCCTTGAGCCCGAGCACCGGATGCAATGGATTGGCCTCGATGGCGACGAGGATGCCGCCCGGTCGCGCCTGCGCGCGCCAGGCCCGCAGCGCGTCCGTCGGATTCTCCAGATGATGGATGACATCGACTGCGCAGACCACGTCGAACTGACGTTCGCCGGC
>VBKQ01000533.1 GCA_005879505.1 Deltaproteobacteria bacterium | reverse complement strand
TGTAGGCCGCCACCGCCTCCGGAATCTTGTAGCCGTAGTCCACGTCGACCAGGCGGATCTTCTTGCCGTTGATCCCGCCGTTCTCGTTCGTCCAGGCGACCGCGTCGCGCACGCCTTGCGCGTAGGGCTTGCCGACGTCCGAGGTGATGCCGGTGAGATCGAAGATGCCGCCGACCTTGATCTCCTGCTGGGCCTGCGCGGAAGCGGCCAGGCAGAGAACCAACAGCGCCGATGAGATCAGCTTCATGTTGTCTTCCTCCTTCAGTACGAAAAGGGATAGAGACGGAACCAGTTGCGGATGCGGCGCCAGAGATCGGCCAGGCCGTCGGGCTCGAAGACGAGGAAGAGCACGATGGTCAGGCCGAAGACGGCGACCTTGAGGGGAGTGAAGAGCTGCACCAGGTGCGGGAAGCTGCCGGACAGGGCGCTGGTGGCGAGGCGAAGCACTTCCGGAAGCAAGGTGAGGAAGACGGCGCCGAGGATCGATCCGAGGACGCTCCCGAGGCCCCCGATGATGATCATTCCCAGGTGATCGATGGCGACGCCGAGCGGGAAGTTCTCCGGGCTGATGATGCGCGCCTGGTAGGCGAGCAGCGATCCCGCCACACCGGCGTAGAACGAGCTCACCGCGAAGGAGAGCAGCTTGTAGCGGAAGACGTCGACGCCCATCACTTCCGCCGAGATGTCCTGATCGCGGATGGCGACGAACGCCTTGCCGACGCGGGTGCGGAAAAGGTTCTTGGCGAAGTACAGATGCGCGATGCAGGCCGGAACGATGAGGAAGAAGAGGCGGCGATCGTCCGAGAAGTCGAAACCGAGGATCCGGGGAGACGGGACGCTGGTGCCCGCCACGCCACCCGTGACGGCCTCCCAGTGCGAGGAGGTGAACTCGATGATGAAGTGGGCGGCCAGCGTCGCCATCGCCAGATAGAGGCCCTTGAGCCGCAAGGACGGGATGCCGAAGACCATGCCCGCCAGCGCCGTGACGATTCCGGCCAGCGGGCAGGCGAACAGGAACGGCACCCCGTGGTTGGCCAGGAACGCCGTCGTGTAGGCCCCCACCGCAAGGAACGCCGCATTGCCGAGCGAGATCTGGCCGGTGAAGCCGGTGAGGATATTCAATCCGGTGGCGGCGATCACCGCGATGGCCGCCCGGTTCGTCACGTCCAGCCAGTAGGACCCGGCGACGAACGGAATCGCGAACAGCGCGACGATGAACGCGGCGAGCACCCAACCCGCGCGGCGGGTCTCGAAGATGCCCATGTCGCTGGCGTACGTAGTGTGGAACTCGCCGCTCAACATGGTTCACACCCGCTCGATCCGCACTTTGCCGAACAGCCCGTACGGCCGGATCATGAGAATCAGGACGAGCGCTACGAACGGCGCGACCTCCTTCACGCCGCCGCCGAAGATCGGATCCAGGTAGCCGCCAGCCAGGTTCTCCAGGACCCCGACGAGCAGGCCGCCGAGGATGGCCCCGCCGATGCTGTCGAGCCCGCCGACGATCACCACCGGGAGCGTCTTGAGCCCGAGGATCGCCAGCGACCTGCTGACTGTCGGCGACGGCGCGCATCGCGATCCCGGTACGGCTCTTCAGGAAAAACCAGGTGAAGCCGGCGAGGAATAGGAGGCTGACCCCGGCCCCAACCAGCTGTACCGGCGGCAGCATCAGCCCTGCCATTTCGAACGGCTCGTCACTGACCGGCATCACGATCGCCCTGGTACCGGCGCCGAAGGCCATGGTAGCGGTGCCGCGCAATACCGCGGCCAATCCGATCGTCGCCATCACTACCGCGATTACCGGGCGCCCGATCAGCGGCCGCAGCACCACCCGCTCGAGGGCGAGCCCGAGCAAGGTGGAGAACGCGAAGGTGAGGAGCAGCGCCGGCACCACGGGCACGTTCGCCTGCGCGACGATGGCGAGGAAGACGTAGGCGCCGAGGAGGAGGAACTCGCCCTGCGCGAAGTTCAGGATGCCGCTCGACTTGTAGATGATGACGAAGCCGAGCGCGACCAAGGAGTAGATGCAGCCCACCACCAGGCCGTTGATCAGCAGCTGGAGGAAGAACTCCATCAGGCTGCTCCCATCTCGCGGACCGCGAGGTTTGCCTGGATGCGCGCGGTGCGCCCGTCCTGGTAGCGGATGGTGGTGTCGACGGCGATCCTGTGCTCGTCGCCGTAGAGCGCCGCGATGATCGACTTGTATCGCTCCTCGACGAAGGAGCGGCGCACCTTGCGGGTGCGGGTGAGCTCCTCGTCGTCGGCGTCCAGCTCCTTGTAGAGGAGTACGAACTTGCGGATCTTCGCGGCCGCCGGCAGCGTCTTGTTGACCTTGTCGATCTCCTTCTGCAGCAGGTCGTAGACGCGCGGCTTGGCCGAGAGGTCGGTGTAGGTCGTGTAGGAGATCTTCTCCTTCTCGGCCCACTTCCCGACGATGCCCTGGTCGATGCACACCAGCGCGGACAGGTACGGCCTGTCCTGCCCGATTACCACCGCTTCTTTGACGTACGGGGAGAACTTCAGCCGGTTCTCGATGAATTGGGGCGAGAATTGGGTTCCGTCCCGGAGGCGCAGCACGTCCTTGATCCGGTCGATGACGACGAGCTGGCCGTCTTCCAGGTAACCGGCGTCGCCGGAGTGCAGCCAGCTGTCGGTCAGCGTCGCGCGCGTCGCCTCCTCGTTCTTGTAGTAGCCGAGGAACACCGCCGGACTGCGCGAGAGGATCTCGCCGCGCTCGTTGATGCGCACCTCCGTTCCGGGGATGGGCTCGCCGACCGTATGGAAGCGGATGCGCTCGTCGCGGTGGATGCAGGAGATGCCGCTGATCTCCGTCTGCCCGTAGATCTGCTTCAGGCGCACGCCCATGGCGTGGAAGAAGCGGAACACGTCGGGACCGAGGGCCGCGCCGCCGGTGGTCCCGCTGCGCAGATTCGAGAGCCCCAGCCGATCTTTCAGCGGGCGGAAGAGCAGCCAGTCGGCGAAGAAGTAGACGACGCGCCAGAGCGCCGGAACACCGCCCTTCTCCAGGCGCAGATCGGCCACCTTGTAGCCGACGGGCATCAGCCGCTCGTAGATGAAGCGCTTGAGCGGCGTAGTGTCCATGATCTTCACCTGCACCGTGGAGTTGAGGCCTTCCCAGATGCGCGGCG
>VBKQ01000272.1 GCA_005879505.1 Deltaproteobacteria bacterium | reverse complement strand
GTCGGAGTTTCCGGCCGCCCACGACGGATGGCGTCCCCTCCGGCCTGTGGCACGCTGGCACGGTGGTGGCGAGGAAGTCGCGGATGACCGAGAGAAAACGGGCTTGGTCGCTGAGGTGCGTGGCCGGCGTCTTCGAGCGTCAGCGATGCGGGGGCACAGCGTGCCGCGCGAGGAACACGGCAACCTCGGCTTTGGATGCCCTGCCAGTCGCGACCCGCAGGACAAGCTCGGCGAGTTCCTCGTCAGGCGCGTCGAGGGACACGTCATTCAACTCGAGAAAGACGAGCGCCGCAGCGAGAGCTGTGCGCTTGTTTCCATCCAGGAAAGGATGGTTCCTGGCGAGGTGGAAGAGATAGGCGGCCGCCATTTCGAACGGCGTTCCGTGCAGAAAGCCACCAGCGAATGATGCTTGGGGCGCGGCGACGGCGGACAGCAGGAGGCCGGCGTCGCGGACCCCGAACGAGCCCCCGTATTGCTCGATCTGGTGAGCGTGGATGCGGAGCACTTCCTCGAGCAAGAGGAAGCGCGGTTGCTTCATTCAGCGAGCTTCTTGAACACCGCGCCGTACCGACGGTCGAGTTTGCCGAGGAGGGCATCCAGTTTCGAGGACCGCCTCTTGTCCGCAGGAGGAGAGATGACGATGACCCGGCCGTCAGTGGACACCTCGACCGTCGAGCCGGCATCCAAGCCGGTGGCTTCCAGCAGCTCCTTGTCCAGCACGAGCGCGACGCTGTTCCCGGTGCGCGTCAGCTTCTTCACCATGTACGTACTATATCGACAACCGTTCGTACACGCAAATCCCGCCAGCGGGGTCAGCGCGGGCTGCCGTAGAAGGCAGGGCGCGGCCGCGTCGAGACCGGTACTACCTCGCCGCTCTGTTGCGACTGGACGCAGGCATCGGCCGTCACCGCGGCGGCGTAGCCGTCCCAGGAGGACGGGCCGGTCGGCCCCCCGCGGCGCAGATCGTCGAAGAAGGCCTGTAGCTCCACGTCGTAGGCGTCGATGAAGCGCTGCTTCCAGTCGACCAGGATCCCCACCGAGCGCCGCGCTTCGCTGCGCAGCATGACGCTGGCAGGCTCGGGCAGCCGGGCCACCCCGGACTCGCCCACCACCTCGCACTGGATGTCGTAGCCGTACTTGCAGTTGACGAAGACCTCGACGTCGATGCGGATGCCCTTGGCCGTCTCCATCATCACCAGCTGGGGATCGCGGAGGTGCTTGGAGGCGTTCCGCGTCTTGTGCGGGTAGAACACCTGGACCGCGACGTAGTCGTCGTCAAGGAGCCAGCGCAGGACGTCTATCTCGTGGATGACCGTCTCGGTGATGGCCATTTCGGTCGTGTAGCTGTCGGGCACCGCGGCGTTCCGGTGGGCGCAGTGCACCATCAGCGGGTCCCCGATCTTGCCCCCGGACACGACCTCGCGCAGCCCCCGATAGCCCGCGTCATAGCGGCGCATGAAACCGACCTGGACGAGGCGCTTGCCGTGCTTCACCTCGGCCTCGACGATGCGCAGGCAGCCCGCGGCCGTGGTGGCCAGCGGCTTCTCGCAGAACACGGGCTTCCCGGCGGCGATGGCGGCCAGCACGAACTCCTCGTGGGTCGGCCCCCACGAAGTGACCACCACCACGTCCACGTCCGGTGCCGCGATCACCTCGCGGCCGGTCGGGAGGGCCCTGGCCCCGATCCCCGCCGCAATGTCTTTGGCCCGCGCGCCGTCGATGTCGGTCACGGCCACCACGCTCGCCCCGCCGACCCGCTGGTTGATCCGGCGGGCATGCTCGACGCCGATGGCGCCCGTCCCGATGACCCCGACCTTGTAAGCCATGGCTTCGCTCCTCGGGCCGCCTCGATCAGCCGATGAGGTAGTTCACGCTCGCCCGGAGGGCCTTCTTCAGCTCGGGTACGGGCAGGGAGCGGATCTTCGGGGAAAAGGACTCGAACGAGATCGGCGCCTCGCATCCGGCCTTCAGGAGCGCGGCCACCTGGCCGCGGCTGTCCAGGACGTCGGAGGCGTCGACCAGGATCCGATCGTCGTCCTCGATGGCGGGCTTCGCCTTGCCCGCCACCACGCCGGACACGTGGATCAGCTTCGTCTCGCGCGGGAAGAGCTCGGTCTCGCTGCTCAGGTAGTGGTGGAAGGTGTCGTGCAGCAGCGCGAACGCCTTCGGGTGGTCGCACCTGTCGATGCCGTCCAGCGCAGCTCGCTTGGTGCGCAGCGCGCTACGCTCAAATCCGAGCGCCTCGATCAGGCCGACCATCCCGGCATCGGTGAGGAGCGGGCCGTAGGCGTTCAGCGCGGCCACCAGATCGGCGGACCGCTGGGCCGGGGTCCGCGGATCGCCGGCCTCGTTGAAAGGGCACATGACGATGTGCGGGCAGCTCACCTTCCTGGCCTCGGCGATGAGACCCTTCACCTGCTCCAGATTCGCCTTCAAGTGTTTGCCGTGCTCGAAGGGATAGAGCGCGTTGATGGTGATGATCCGTACGCCGGTCTCGGCGAGGGCCTTCCTCAGCTGGGACTCGGAGAGGCCGTCGAGAACGCCCTTCTCGGCGAAGTCGTTCCGGATCTCGGCCATCTTCATCCCGAGGTCGGCGGTGAGCTTCAGGAACTCGGGCAGGGGGAGCTGGGGGCTCAGGATGCGGTTCAGCGCCAGGCGTTCACGAGGGTTCACGTCGTCCTCCTGTGAAGCAGTCTCCGTTTTCACGGAGACTGCCAGGGTCACGCTCCGCGTGTGCAGGCGCACAGTCGCGCCTGCGGCGCGACAGCGCCTATCGATCGCCCCGGTTCTTGCGCTGGTCGAGGACCACGGCGCCGACGATGATCCCGCCCTTGATGATCTGCTGCCAGTAGGCCGACACGTTGACGAGGTCCAGGGTGTTGTTGAGCACGCCGATGATCAGCGCGCCCACGATGGTGCCGGGGATGGTGCCGATGCCGCCCGCGGAGAGCGAGGTTCCGCCGATCACTGCCGCGGCGATTCCGTCGAGCTCGTACCCCACTCCCAGGCCCGGCTGACCCGAGCCGATGCGGGAGGAGACCACCAGCCCGGCCAATCCGGAGAGCATGCCGGCGTAGGTGTAGATGAGGATCTTGTACCGGCCTACGTTGATGCCGGAGACCCGGGCCGCCTGCTCGTTGCCGCCGATGGCATAGATGTATTTCCCGAACTTGGTCCGGGAGTAGAGGATATGCGTCACGAAGGCCATGACGATCAGGATCAAGATGGGGACCGGGACACTGAGGAAGGCCCCCTGGCCGATGACGTTGTACCCATCGGAAAGATGCGAGAGCGGCCGGCCGGTGGTGTAGAGCATGGCCGCTCCGCGGGCGGCGGTGTACATGCCCAGCGTGGCGATGAAGGGCGGAATGCCCGTCTTGGCCACCAGCAGGCCGTTGATCAGCCCGGCCAGCGCCCCGACCCCGCACCCCGCCAGTATCGCGACCACGACGGGGCTGCCGGCGATGGCCGGGTAGAAGGCCCGGTCCGGAATTTGCGCCAGGCTGGCCGCGACCACGCAGGCCGCGCCGACCACGGAGCCGGATGAGAGATCGATGCCACCGGACACGATCACGCCGGTCACACCGAGCGCGATCAGGCCGATGATCGACATCTGCCGGATGACGTTGACGATATTGGTGGTGGTGAGGAACGCGGGCGAGAGGAACGACGCCACGATCACCATCAGCCCGAAGATGAGGAAGATCCCGTACTGCGAGATCACCGCCCTCACGTTGTCGCGGGTCGCGTGTCGGGCAACCAGGGAGAAGGGTGATGCCTTGGGGGAGGATGCCGGGGTCGTGGGCGGGGCAGTCGAAGTCACGGCGGCTTCCCTTCACGCGTTGGCGGTTGTCAGCTTGAGGCCGGTGGCCATCTGGAGGATCCGCTCCTGGGTCGCGTCCCCGCGCACCAGCTCCCCCACCTTGTCGCCCTCGTGCATCACCATGATGCGGTCGCACATGCCGAGGACCTCTGGCAGCTCGGACGAGATCATGATGATGGCCTTGCCGCTCCGCGCCAGGTCGACCATCAGCCGGTAGATCTCGGCCTTGGCGCCCACGTCGATGCCGCGCGTGGGCTCGTCGAGGATCAGGATCTCCGGCTCGGTCAGCAGCCAGCGGGAGAGCAAGACCTTTTGTTGGTTCCCGCCCGACAGGTTCCTCACCTTCTGCTGGAGGCTGGGAGTCTTGATGCGGAGCGCCTGGCGCATCCGCTCGCAGTCGGCGGCGACCTTGCGGAAACGGACGAAGGGTCCCCTCAGGTACCGGAGCAGGTTGGCGATGGAGATGTTGTCGCGCACGGTCGCGTTCATGTACAGGCCGGTGAGCTTGCGGTCCTCGGTGAGGAGCGCAAAACCGTGCCGGATGGAGTCCGAGGGCCGGCGGATCTCCACCTTCTTCCCGTGCAGGTAGAGCTCGCCCGAGGTCCGCGGATGGACGCCGAAGATGGTCTCGAGCAGCTCGGTCCGCCCGGCGCCCATGAGGCCCGCCAGTCCGAAGATCTCACCGCGCCGCACCTGGAAGGTCACGTCGCGGAACCGCTTGCCGGAGTAGTTGCGCACGTAGAGGATCGGCTCGCCGACAGGCGTCTCCTCCTTGTGGAACATGTCGGTCAGCTCGCGACCGACCATCTTCTGGATGAGGAGGTCATGCGAGAGGGCCTGGATGGCGCTCGTGCCCACATAGCGGCCATCGCGCAGGACGGTGACCTCGTCGCAGATGTTGAACACCTCGTCCATTTTGTGAGTGATGTAGATGATCGAGACGCCCCGGTTCCGGAGCGAGCGGATGATGTTGTGCAGATTCGCCACTTCGGCCTCGGTGATGGCCGAGGTGGGCTCGTCCATGACGATGAGGCTCGACTCGTAGGAGATCGCCTTGGCGATCTCGACCAGCTGGGTGTTGGCGATGGAGAGCTCCGCCATCTTCTTCTCGGGGGCCACCGCGATCCCGAGCCGGCCGAGAAGCTCCTGGGTGCGCCGGTTGAGCTCCCTCATGTCCACCAGCCCGTACCAGGTAAGCGGCTCGCGCCCCAGGAAGATGTTCTCCGCCACCGTCATGTGCGGGATGGGGGAGAGCTCCTGGTGGATCATCGAGATGCCCATGGAGAGCGCGTGGTGCGTGTTGGCGATGCTCACCTGCTGGCCGTTGAACTCGATGGTGCCGGAGTCGGGCGCGTAGATCCCGATGAGGCACTTCATCAGGGTGGACTTGCCCGCCCCGTTCTCTCCCATGAGCGCATGCACGGTCCCCTTGCGGACGCTCAGCTGGACCTGGTCCAGGGCGTGAACGCCGGGGAACCGCTTGGAGATGCCCTGCATCCTGAGGACGAATTCGCCGCTCATCTTTGCAGTCCTCCGGTGTGTCCCCGCCGGAGCGAGCGCGCCGGCGGGGATGGTCGGTTCGGTCAGCGCTACTTCTTCATGAACGACTTGTAGTTTTCCTTGGTGATCTTCTGGTACGGGATCCAGATGACGTCGTTCTTGGCGCGTGGGTTGGGCTGGTGTTTGGCCGCGAGATAGGCCCCCTCGATCGCGCCCTCGCCCTGGCCGACGGGGTCCTGGTACACGCTCATGTTCAGCTCACCCTTGTCCATGGAGTCGAGCGCGTCCGGACTGCCGTCGGTTCCGCCGACGTAGATCTTGCCCAGTTTGCCGGCTGCCTTGATGGCCATGAGCGCGCCGAGCGCCATCTCGTCGTTGTTGGAGGCGACAGCGTCGATCTTGTCGCCGGAGGCGAGCCA
>VBKQ01000271.1 GCA_005879505.1 Deltaproteobacteria bacterium | reverse complement strand
GGGGAGGTTGTCGGGCTTGCGGTTCACGTAGACCAGCGGGACCTTGGCAGCGGTGACCTCTTTGGTCATGGGGCCGGTGGCGGCCGTGTCCACTGGCAGGACCACGATGGCGTCCATCTTCTGGGCCAGGAAGTTCTCGACCTGGCCCACCTGCTTGGCGGTGTCGTTCTTGGCGTCGACGATGGTCAGGTCAATGTCGTTGTGGGCGGCCCCCCACTTCGTCATCGCATCCCGGACGAAGGTCAGCCAAACGTC
>VBKQ01000270.1 GCA_005879505.1 Deltaproteobacteria bacterium | reverse complement strand
CCCGAGCAGGCCAGGAACCGGCCCATGCGGCCCCACTTGATGACCATCGGGCTGCCGCACTTCTCGCATACCAGATCGGTGGGTTTCTCCTCGCGCTTCACGTCGCGCATCTGCGCTTCCGCCGCCGCGAGGCTCTTCTTGAACGGCTCGTAGAACTCGCCCATCACCGACTGCCAGTCGATCTTTCCTTCCTCGATCTCGTCCAGCTCCTCCTCCATCCGCGCCGTGAACTGCACGTCCATCACGCGCGGGAAGGCGCCGAGGAGCAGCTCGGTGACGATCTTGCCCAGGTCGGTGGGGAAGAAGCGTCCCTCCTTCTTCTCCACGTACTCCTTGTCCTGGATGGTGGAGAGGATCGCGGCGTACGTGGAAGGACGGCCGATCCCCTTCTCCTCGAGCTCCTTCACCAGCGACGCTTCGGTGAACCGCGGCGGCGGCTGCGTGAAGTGCTGCTCTGCGAGCAGGTCGATCAGCTCCAACGCCTGCCCGGCCTCGAGCGGCGGGAGCTGGCGAGAAACGTCGCCCTTCTCCTCGTCCTCCCCTTCCATCTTCTCCGCCCCGGCCTCTTCCGGCGGCTGCTCCGCTTCCTGTCCGTAGACCGCGAGGTAGCCGGGGAACTTGAGGATCTGGCCCGTGGCGCGGAAGGTGGCCCGTCCCGCCTGGATGTCCGCTGTGGTCTGGTCGAATACCGCCGGAACCATCTGGCAGGCGATGAAGCGGTTCCAGATCAGCTCGTAGAGCCGGAACATGTCCTTCTCGAGGTACGGCTTCACCCGCTCCGGCGGGTACTCGAGCGAGGTAGGCCGGATTGCCTCGTGGGCGTCCTGGGCGCTCTTCTTCGTCTTGAACTGGACCGGTTCCGCGGGGAGATAGTCCTTGCCCCAGCGCTGCGCGACATAGGCGCGAGCGCCCGCCACCGCGTCAGGGGACAGGCGCACCGAGTCGGTGCGCATGTACGTGATCAGAGCGGTCTGCCCCTCGTCGCCCAGCTCGACGCCTTCGTAGAGACGCTGCGCCAGGGTCATCGTCTTCTTGGCGGTGAAGCCCAGGCGGTTCGCCGCGTCCTGCTGGAGCTTGGAGGTGATGAACGGAGGCGGCGCATTGCGGCGGCGCTCCTTCCTCGTCACCTCGGCGACCACGAACTTTTCGCGCTTGAGCGTTTCGACCAGGGGCCGGGCGACTTCGCCGCTCGCGATCTCCGCCTTCTGCCCGTCGAGCCGGATCAGCTTCGCCCGGAACTGCGGCGGGAGGGCGGCGCGCAGATCCGCCTCGATGCTCCAGTACTCGACCGGAACGAACTTGGCGATCTCCTCCTCGCGCTCCACCACCAGCCGCACTGCCACGCTCTGGACCCGGCCGGCGGAGAGCCCACGGCGGACCTTCTTCCAGAGGATGGGCGAGATCTGATAGCCGACCAGGCGATCCAGCACCCGGCGCGCCTGCTGCGCGTCGTAGAGGTCGCGGTTCAGCTGCAGCGGATGCTGGATCGCTTCCTGGATGGCTTTCTTGGTGATCTCGTTGAAGAGGATGCGCTGCGCGGGGATCTTGGTCCGCTTCAGCTGCTCGTATACGTGCCAGGCGATGGCTTCACCCTCGCGGTCCGGGTCGGTCGCGAGCAGCACGCGGTCGGCCGTCTTCGCGGCCGCCTTCAGGTCCGCCACCACTTTCTTCTTGGCTTCGATCACTTCGTAGACGGGCTGGAACCCGTTTTCGATGTCCACGCCGATCTTGCTCTTGGGCAGATCCATCACGTGGCCCACGGACGCCTTCACCACGTACCCGGAACCGAGATACTTCTTGATGGTCTTCGCCTTGGCGGGAGACTCGACGACGACGAGCGTGCTGGTGCGGGCGCGGGCACCTGCGTCCGCGGAGCCGCTCGCCTTTCTGGCCGTCTTCCCGGCCTTCGTCGTCTTCGCTGCTGCCTTGCTGATCGCCATGTTTCCCTCGGGGCGGCGAAAGATGCCGGCACTCCCAAATGGGTTCGAAAGCTCAGCGGCGCAGGAAATATTTCCCGGGCCTCTGCACCACCATGCTCTTCAGCTCGAGCTCCGCGAGCCTTCCAAGCGCTTCCCGGGCGGGGATCTGCGCGCGGCGAGCGAGGTCGTCTACATGAACCGGGGTCCTCTCGTCCAGAAGTCTCCACAATTCGATGTCTTTCGCATCGAGAACCTCCCGGTCTGGACCGGCTGACGGACCATTGGATGCCGGAGCCCTTCGATGCGGTGCGTCATCGCTGGGCGGAGTTTCCGGGATGGGCCATCCTAGCGCGCGCAGGACGTCTTCTGGACCGGTCGCAAGCTTTGCCTGCTGGTCGCGCAGAAGGCCGTTCGGCCCCTCGGCCAGCGGGTTGCTGGGGTTGCCAGGAACCGCGAATACCGGGATCTCCAGCTCGCGCGCCTCGGACGCCGTGATCAGCGCTCCGGAGCCTGGGGCAGCGCGGACGACGACGACCGCGTGGGAGAGAGCGGCGACGGTTCGATTCCGGCGCGGAAAGTTCCTCGATACCGGCTGCGCCCCAGGTGGGAACTCGCTCACGACCGCACCGCCGCCGTTCGCGAGGCGCGCGAACAGCTCCTTGTTTTCGGAGGGGTAGCTCACGTCGATGCCGCATCCGAGCACGGCGATGGAGGACCCTTGTCCCCACAGAGCTCCGACGTGCGCCGCGGTATCGATCCCCCGCGCTCCTCCGGAAACCAACTCCACACCCGCGCGCGCGAAGAGATCGCCGAACGCTTGCGCGAGATCGAGCCCCACCTCGTCGGCTGCGCGGGAGCCCACCACTGCCACCCGTCGCGACTCCGGCGCGAGATTTCCGCGAACGTACAGCAGACGCGGCGGTCGGGCGATGCGGCGCAGCTGCGGCGGATAGCCCATGTCCCCAAGGAGCAGCACCCGGGCCCCGACCTTCCGCGCCGCTTCCCAGGCCAGGACGCCCAGCTCGCGCAGATTGGGACCCTGCGCCAGGTAGTGGCGCGCCTCGGTGTTCAGACGGAGATCGTCGCTTTGCTCCAGGAGCCGGCCAGGTCCCTCGTCCACCGCTTCCCGCAGGGAGTGGAAACGGTCGGCGATCCTCGCCAGCGTCGAGGCGCCCACGCCGGGTACCGATGAAAGGGCGCAAGCTGCCAAAACGTCCGGGCCGGCGTCCGCCACGGCGCCGGCGTTGCTCTGGCTGATGGGATCCAAGCTACTGAAGTCCGCCGCCTGCTCCGGACGCGTGCATCTCGACCATGTCGCCGGCCTGCAGCTCGCGAACGCTCTTGACGACCACCGCCGTGCTCAAGTGCTCGCGCGTGTCGATCACCAGCAGCAGTCCGACGTTCTCCTCGGGAACATCGGCCCTCGCGGCCCGGGCACCCTGCTTGCCCGCGGTGAACGACTTCGTCACAAGCGTGGCGTTGAGGCCATCGCCCCAGCGAACGACGGCGAAGGTATTCCCCTCCTGCACGCCATCGGCCGAGCCGCGGTCGATGAAGACCTCGTGCGCCTCGCCGTACGTGGTGAGGGTGGAGTTCACGGACTGGACGATCTTGCCGACTACGTCGGCCGTATTGGCGCGCGGCGCGATGCGCTTCTCCTGTGCGATCCAGGGGCGGACGAAGTCGCCGCGCTCCACCTCTTCGAAGGTCCGCTCGATCTGGACGGTGGCCTGCGTGCCCTGCAGGGAGAGCACCCTGGCCACGCCGACGGTCTTCGTCTGGCGCGCCAGAGTGCGGTGCGAGATCGGGTCCACGATGGGTCCCTCTGGCCGGAAGATCAGCAGTTTGTCGCCGGGGCGGGCGGGGACCTCGCCCCGGAAGCGCGCGTACGCGGTGTCATAGGTGGCGAGCATCTGCTTCTCCTCGAACGACGCTTCGAGCGTGCCCGCACCCCGCATCTCTTCCGGAGTGACGAGACCGCTCGTGCGCACGCTGAGGACCGGAGGCGGCGAGAAGGCGAGCTTACCGCTGACACTCACTGTGCTCAGGGCGGCGCGGCCCTCCCGGCTGTTCTTGCTGACCACCTCGAGGTCCGCCGTATCGGGCATGGTTACGGACGTTTCCGGCGAAGCCCCCGGCAGCGGCTCCTTCTCGTCGGGAGCGTTCAGCGCGGTCGCATCGATGCCGGGGTCCACCTCCGCCTGGACTTGCGCCGGTGCTTGCGACCCGCCCTCCCCGGGCACGATGCGCAGCTTGTTGCCCGGATAGATCCAGTGCGGGTTCTCGATCGAAGGGTTGAGGCTCCAGATCTTCGGCCAATACCAGGGGTTGCTGAGGAACTTCTGCGAGAGGTCCCAGAGAGTGTCGCCCTTTTGGATGGTGTATTCGTCCGGCGTGCCGGGCACCGGCTTGATGGTGTCGTCCGGCGGGGGGCGAGCGCTCTGCTCGGTGATGGGCGCGCTCTTGCGCCGCGGCCTGGGCGTATCCTCCAGCGGCACCTCCAGAAACTGCGGCGGCGGCTGACGCCGCGACTGCTCAGCCTGCGGCTCCATGGCCTGCGGCGGAACGGGCGGCGGCGCGTCCTGCCCCGCGCGCAGCGACGCCGTGAGAAGCAGGGCCAGTCCCCCGCTCAGTGCTGCCCTGCGCCACCGCGCGACCATCCGCGTCCGCATCGCTCCCCTCCCTTTACAGACCCTGCAGGAGTTGCCGCGAGTGCGCCGACTCGGGCGCCTGCGGGTGCTCCTCGGAAAGCTGGTTCAGAACCGACCTGGCCTCGTTCTTGCGCCCGAGGATTCGCAGACACCGCCCCCGCTCCAGCTGTGCCTGCGGCACGGCATCGCCCGCCGGATACTTCACCGGGACTGCCTCGAAGAGCTGCAGCGCGCCGTCGCAGTCGCCGCGTACCTCGCGCACCAGCCCGGCGAGATACAAGGCATTGTCGGCAGCGCTGTGCTGCGGGTAGGCAGCGACAAACGCCAGCAGATCGGTCTCGGCCTCGGCGTGGTGGCCCTCGTTGAGCTTTCGCACCGCCTCAGCCCAGGTGCGATCGGCTGCGAATTCCCGAGCGACTGTCGAGTCCGTCTCCAATCGCGCCAGCGCGTCTGGATCGGGGTCCCGAAGCTCGACCGTGCTCGGGAGCTGCGGGGCGTGCTCGACCGGGTTGAGACGATCGCTTCGCCGCAGCCGCCCGCCCACCTTCACGGTCTTCAGGGGCGGCCGCGGCTCGACCCGGACCGGCGTCGCATGCGCCGGCACGGCCTGCGTCCTCGCGGCGAGCGCGGCGAGCTTCACCTCCAATTCCTCGATGCGCCGCTGCTGCTGTGCCACCAACGCCGACTGCGCTTGCAGCTGGCTGCGAAGCTCTTTCAGATCGTCGGCTTCCAGCGCAGGCCGCGCCGGCGCGCCCGCGCAGGCGGCGAGCAAGGCGGCGGGGGCGAGCAAGCGGAAGCGCAAGGGGATTCCTCGTCGCGCGGCACACGCGCCGCGTCGATCGATGATCTACGCGGGGGGCCTGACAAGTCAAAGAATGCGGTCAGAGGTCGCGGACTTCGATGAAGGCAAGATGCCGACCTGTGCGCCCTTTGTCGCGGCGGTGGCTGAAGAAGGCGCCGCTGTCGCAGGATGTGCACCCTTCGACCTGCTCGATGCGCTCCGGGGGCACGCCGGCCCGGAGCAGCGACTGCTCGACGCAATAGCGCAGATCGAGGTGCGGTTTCGGATTGCCCGCGGGATCGTCGGCCGCTTCCGGCCCAAACAGCGCCCGGAACGTTGCCGCGAGCTCCTGCGAGACCTCGTAGCAGCAGCGGCCGATGCAGGGCCCGATCGCCGCCAGCATCCGCGCCGGATCCGCTCCGGCCGCGTGCTGCAGCGCGCGAATGGCCCGGCCGGCGATCTGCAGCCGCGTCCCACGCCATCCGGCATGGACCGCGGCCGCTGCCGCTCCTGCGTGGAGGAGAACGGGGACGCAGTCCGCGACGCGGACTCCCACCGCGCCGTCCGCGAGAGCGAGCACGGCGTCGGCGCCCGATTCCTGCGCCGCCGTGGGCGGGAAGATCTCCCGCATCCGCGCGTCCACGATGCGGTCGCCGTGCACCTGGTGCGCGGTGGCGATCCGGCCGGTGAGGCCCGCCGCGTCCTGGAGCAGCTCGTGGTTCTCGCGCACGGCCGTCTCGTCGTCTCCGACGGAAGCGCCCAGGTTGAGGGAGGAGAACGGACCGGTGGACACGCCGC
>VBKQ01000269.1 GCA_005879505.1 Deltaproteobacteria bacterium | reverse complement strand
GGCGTGCCGATGCGCGCGTACGCCGACCCGCCCTCGAGCAGGATGCCGAGGACGTTCACCAGCGTCTCGACGTTGTTCACTACCGTCGGCTTCCCGAACAGGCCGGACTCCACCGGAAAGGGAGGCTTGTTGCGCGGCTCGCCGCGAAAGCCCTCGATCGAGTTGAAGATGGCGGTTTCCTCGCCGCAGATGTAGGCGCCGGCTCCCTTGCGGATCTCGACGTCGAAGCGAACGCCTCGACCCATCACGTCGCCGCCGAGGAGGCCGCGGGCGCGCGCCGCGTCGATCGCGCCCTGCAACCGCTCGACCGCGAGGGGGTACTCTCCACGCACGTAGACGAATCCTTGCTCGCATCCCGTGGCGTAGGCGCAGACCGTCATCGACTCGACGACCGCGAACGGATCGCCCTCCATGAGAACGCGATCCTTGAAGGTGCCTGGCTCCGACTCGTCGGCGTTGCAGATCAAGTAGTGCGGCTGTGCCGGTTGCCGCGCGACGGCGTCCCACTTGCGGCCGGTGGGAAAGGCCGCCCCTCCACGGCCCGTCAGCTTCGAGTCGAGCACCTCCCGGATCACGCCTTCCGCTCCGATCTCCAACGCGCGCCTCAGCGCGAGGTAGCCGCCGTGAGCCAGATAATCGTCGAGGCTCCCCGGATCGATCACGCCGACCCGCTTGAGCAGGCGCAACGAAGGATCCCCCGCCTGCGGCGGTCTCTGGCGGCGCATCTCGGGCAGCGTCTCTCCGGCGAGTGCCGCCCGCGCCTGCTCCGCCGTGACGGGACCGAAGAGCCGTTCCGCCGGGGAGCGGCCGGCGACGGTGAGAAAAGCAGCCGGCGCTTGATCGCAGAGGCCGAGACATGGGCTTCGCAGCCAGGCCGCGCCATTCTCATCGCCGGTGGTCCGTTCGAGCTCCGCGATCAGCTCGTTCGCGCCCCGGCAACGGCAGGCGATGTCATCGCAGACGTGCAGGACCCGCCGCGGGCGCGGTTCCAGCGAAAGCAGCGCGTAGAAGGTGGCCACGCCGTGGGCATCGGCGGGAGGGACTTCGAGGCGCTTGCAGATGTAGCCGAGCGCGCCCTCGCTGATGAAGCCCACCCGTGCCTGCGCCGCCTGGAGAGCAGGGAGAAGCAGGTGACGCCGGCCCCGGCGGAAGCCGGCGGCGAAATGGGTGCCGGCGCGCTCCGGATCGTCGCCGAGCCGCGCATCGATCGCCTCGCGTTCCTCGGCAGTCGGCTCCGCTTCGAGTTGCCGCAGGTCCACCTAGCCTCCCGCCGCGGGGACCGACCTGGCGGCGCTCGAAGCGCGCGCCGCCCCGGTGCGCAGCGGGTCGACGCGGACCGCGCACGCCTTGAACTCCGCCGTTCCCGACTTCGGATCCGTCGCATCGATGGTGAGCGCGTTGACGCGCACCTCGTCCTGGAAGTGGGGCGTCATGAACACCAGGCCTGCGCGCAGCGACGGGTCGATGTGGACCGGCGCGACCACGGTGCCACGACGGGAAGAAACGCGCACGGCCTCGCCCTCGACCAGCCCCAGACGCCGCGCATCTTCGCCGGAGATGTCGAGCGTCTCCCCCCGTCTGAGCGGCGAGGGCAGACCGCCGGTCTGGACGCCCGTGTTGTACGAGTCGAGCCGCCGCCCGGTGGTGAGAAGGAAGGGGAACTCATCATCGGGCCCCTCGACGGGCGGCCGGTGCTCGACCACCGAGAAGGGCGCGGGGGGCCCGAGCCGCGGCTCGTGCCACAGACGGCTATGCAGGAACAGCTCCCCCGGATGCTGCTCGTCGTAACAAGGCCACTGCAGCCCTCCATGCTCTTCGAGCCGCCTGTAGCTCATGCCGGCGAAGATCGGCGCAAGAGAGCGCACCTCGTCCCAGACCTGCTCAGCACCCGGATTGCGCCAGTCGTGACCGAGACGAGCCGCGATCCGGCCCAGGATCCAGAGCTCGTCGCGCGCGTCGCCAGGGGGATCGAGCGCCTTGCGCACGCGCTGGACGCGGCGCTCGCTGCTGGTGACGGTGCCCTCGCCTTCGCACCAAGTGGCGGTCGCGGGGAGAACCACGTGAGCGAGCTGCGCGGTCGGCGTGAGGAAGATCTCCTGCACCACGAGGAAGTCGAGCCCCTCGAGGAGCGCCTGGGCGCGATGCTGATCGGCTTCCGACTGGCAGGGATTCTCCCCGATGATGAAGAGCGACTTTAGATCTCCTCTCTCCATCGCTTCGAACATCTGCGTCAGGTTCCAGCCATGTTGCGGCCGGAGCGCGACGCCCCACTTGGACTCGAACTTCGCCCTCACGACCGGGTCGAGCACGTCCTGGAACCCCGGCAGGCGATTCGGGATGGCCCCCATGTCGCCGCCGCCCTGGACGTTGTTCTGGCCACGCAGCGGATTGAGGCCCGAGCCGTAGCGGCCGACGTGGCCGGTGAGCAAGGCGAGATTGATCAGCGCGAGGACGTTGTCGACCGAGGTGTGGTGCTCGGTGATTCCCAGCGTCCAGCAGATCATCGCCCGGTCGGCCCGGGCATACGCGTGGGCCGCCTCCCGGATCGCTTCCGCCGGGACGCCGGTGACGCGCTCGGCGTACTCGAGGGTGTAGGGCTCGACGCAGTCGCGGTAAGCCGGGTAGCCCGTCGTAGCGCGCTCGATGAACGCGGTGTTGGCGATCCCGTCGTGGATGATCTCGCGCGCCATGGCGTTGGCCAGCGCGATGTCCGTGCCGACCTCCAGACCCAGCCAGCGATCCGCCCAGCGCGCGGATGCGGTCCGCCGCGGATCGACGACGAACAGCCTGGCGCCGGCGTTCACGCCTTTGAGCACGTGATGGAAGAAGATCGGGTGGGTCTCCCTGGCATTCGAGCCCCAGAGGAAGATGACCTCGGCCTCCTCGACTTCCCGGTAGGAGCTGGTCCCGCCCCCCGCTCCGAACACCGTCGCCAGACCGACGACGCTGGGCGCGTGTCAGGTCCGGTTACAACTGTCGATGTTGTGCGTGCCGAAGACGACGCGTGCCAGCTTCTGCGCGAGGAAGTTGACCTCGTTGGTGGCCCGCGAGCAGCTGAAGATGCCGATCGCGTCCGGACCTGCCTCGTCGATCGTCCGGCGGAACCCCGCGGCCACCCGATCGAGGGCCTCGTCCCAGGTCGCCGGACGAAGGTCTTTGCCCTCGCGGACCAGAGGATGGGTCAATCGCTGGTACTGCGTCTGCATGGCTGTTTCCGGAAAGGCGGTGAGTCTAGGCGCCGCGGAAAGAGGAGGTCAATGAGTCAGACGCGGCACGATCGGGCCGACCTTCCAGGGTGTTTCCCTTGACCGGCAGGGCCGCAGCCTGTACGTTCCCGCGCCCTCCGGACAATTCCGTCCGGAGTGAAGCGCCTGCTCGCCTTCCCGCCCGGCCGGCGGAAGGTGGGGGGAAATTCGAGGGAAGCGAAAAAGATGTCCCAGGGCCCGTTGCACTACGAAAGCCGCAAACCGACTGTAGTGGAGAAGTTCCGCACCCACGAGCGCGACACCGGCTCGCCGGAGGTGCAGGTCGCGCTGCTCACCGAGCGCATCCATTACCTGACCGAGCACTTCAAGACGCACAAGAAGGACCACCACTCGCGGCGCGGACTGCTCAAGCTCGTGGGCCAGCGGCGGCGGCTGCTCGATTACCTCAAGACAAAGGACACCACCCGGTACCGCAAGCTGATCGACGGTCTGGGGATCCGGAAGTAGGAGATGAGTTTCGCGAGGGGCATCGAAAGGTGCCCCTCGGCTGTTTTGCAAGAGCGGGTTGAACCCGGGAGCCCCCGGACCCTCATCGGAGCAGCGAAAGCGATTTCGCTTCTGCGATCAGGATCCAACGGTCCCCGGATCCAACCCTGACAAACGACAAGAACGCAGCGCGGGCGACGGGTCCGCGCGAAAGGACGTTGCACATGGCAGAAGCGAATTCGGTCTCCGCGAAAGTCGGGAACCAGAGCATCTCGCTCGAAACGGGCAAGCTGGCCAAGCAGGCCGACGGCTCGGTGGTGGTCCGCAGCGGAGACAGCATGGTGCTGGTCACGGCGGTATCCGCCAAGGAGCCCAAGCCGGGACTCGATTTCTTTCCACTCACGGTCGACTACCAGGAGCGCCTCTCAGCGGCCGGCCGCATCCCTGGCAGCTTCTTCCGGCGCGAAGGCCGGCTCACCGAGCGGGAGACGCTGATCTCGCGCCTCATCGACCGGTCCTTGCGGCCGCTCTTTCCGGAGGGCTACCAGAACGAGACGCAGGTGATCGCGACGGTGTTCTCCGCCGATCCCGCTTACGACACCGACGTCCTGGCGCTCACCGGCGCCTCGTTCGCGATGGCGGTCAGCGACGTGCCCTTTCCTTTCCAGTTCGCCGGGGTCCGCGTCGGCCGGGTGGGCGGGCAGTTCGTCGCCAACCCGAGCGAGACGGAGCGCGACCAGAGCGACATCGACGTGATCATGGCGGCCAACCGCGACTCGATCTTCATGGTCGAGGGCGGCGGGAAGGAAGTGAGCGAGAACGACATGATCGAGGCGCTGCTCTTCGGGCAGCGCGCCATCGCTCCGTTGCTGGAGGTGCAGGAGCAGCTGGCGAGCTCAGTGAAGCGCGAGAAGCGCGGGTTCGACAAGGTGCCGCTCGCCGAGGGCGTCGCGGCCCGCGTCCGCGAGGCGGTGCTGGAGAAGGTGCGCGCGGCCTATGCCCAGCACGACAAGCACGAGCGCTACGGTCAGCTCTCGCAGATCAAGAAGGACGTGGTGGCCGAGCTGACCGCTCCTGGCGCGCCGTTCGAAGGCAAGGACAAGGACGTCAAGACCGTGCTCGAGGACCTCAAGTACGAATACATGCGCCGGATGATCACGCACGATGGGCAGCGCATCGGCGGCCGCGACACGAAGACCGTCCGCACGATCTCCTGCGAGGTGGGTATCCTCCCGCGCGCGCACGGGTCTGCGCTCTTCACCCGCGGGGAGACGCAGAGCATCGTCACCACCACCCTGGGCACCTCCGAGGACGAGCAGCGGATGGAGAGTCTCAAGGGGCAGTCGTTCCGCAAATTCATGCTCCACTACAACTTCCCGCCCTACTCGGTCGGCGAGGTGAAGCCGCTCCGCGGCGCGGGCCGGCGCGAGATCGGGCACGGGGTGCTGGCGGAGCGCGCGCTGCGGGCGGTGCTGCCGCCCGACGACAAGTTCCCCTACACCATCCGGGTGGTGAGCGACATCCTCGAGTCGAACGGCTCGTCGTCGATGGCCACCGTCTGCGGCGGCGCGCTGGCGCTGATGGACGCAGGCGTGCCGATCAGCGCGCCGGTGGCGGGCATCGCCATGGGCCTGATCAAAGAACAGGACCGGATCGCCATCCTCTCCGACATCCTCGGCGACGAGGATCACCTGGGGGACATGGACTTCAAGGTGTGCGGCACCGCCAAGGGCATCACCGCCATCCAGATGGACATCAAGATCACGGGGGTGGACAGGCAGATCCTCACCGGTGCACTGAACCAGGCGCGCGAGGGCCGCCTGCACATCCTCGGCGAGATGGCCAAGGCGATCGAGAAGCCGCGCGCCGACATCTCCAAGTACGCGCCGAAGATCACCACCATCCGCATCCCGGTGAGCCGCATCAAGGACGTGATCGGGCCCGGAGGCAAGGTGATCAAGGACATCATCGCCCGCACAGGAGCGACCATCGACATCGAGGACGACGGATCGGTCGCCATCGCCTCGCCCAACAGCGAGGGTGTCGAGCAGGCGATCAAGATGATCCGCGCGCTGACGCAGGAGGCGGAGGTGGGCAAGACCTATCTCGGCACCGTGCGCCGGATCATGGAGTTCGGCGCGTTCGTGGAGATCTTCCCGGGCACCGACGGCCTCGTGCACATCTCGGACCTCGCGAACACGCGGGTGAAGAAGGTCGAGGACGTGCTCAAGGAAGGCGACGAGGTGCTGGTGAAGGTCGTCTCGGTGGACCGCTCCGGGAAGATCCGGCTTTCCCGCAAGGAGGCGCTCGCGGAACAGGGCGGCGGCGATGGAAAGCAGCAGGGCGCGCCCCCGGCGGCGCCGAAGGCGTAGCCAGAGCCTTTCTCGCGCGGATGCCCTCTCCCGATATATGGAAGTCATCGCTCCGTAGCGCAGTGCGGCGCGACGGATGGCCCGCCGTCTGGTAGGAGAGCGCGCCCGGAGGTCGCCTCATGCGGAGTCAAATCATCGGAAGCGGCTTCGTCACCGGCGAAAATCTAGTAACCAACGATCAGCTCGCCCAGATCATGGATACGTCCGATGCCTGGATCCGCGAGCGCAGCGGGGTGGAGACGCGCTATTACGTCGAGCAGGGCACATCGACCAGCGATCTGGGCGTGGGCGCCGCGAAGAAAGCGCTCGCGGACGCCGGCGTCGCGAAGGAAGAGGTCGACTACATCGTCTTCGCCACCATGACGCCGGACCACTACTTCCCCGGCTGCGGCGGCATCCTCCAGGACAAGCTGGGCATCGGACACGTCCCCGCGCTCGACATCCGCCAGCAATGCAC
>VBKQ01000535.1:1153-3006 GCA_005879505.1 Deltaproteobacteria bacterium | reverse complement strand
GTGCTCTTCGACGATGGAACCATGTTGGAGGCCCCTGAGACCTTTCAACAGTTCGGACGCGGAATGGCCAGCGAGGCTCACCGGGAGGCGGCGATCAAGACGATGTATTGGCGGACGGAGCTGGCCACGCGCGCTGGTCTGCCGACGCGACCGTCGCGTGACAAGTACGACCTTCTCGTCCTGGGCGGCGGCCCCGCGGGCTTGACCGCCGCGGTTTACGCCGCGTCGGAGGGTTTGCGGACGTTGCTCATCGAGCGGGAAGCGCCTGGCGGACAGGCAGGTACCAGCGCGCTCATCGAGAATTACCTCGGATTTCCCGAGGGGCTGTCGGGCGCGGAGCTTGCGGAGCGGGCTCACGCCCAGGCGAAGCGCTTCGGCGTCGAAATCCTCTTGGGAGTCCTCGCACTCGGTCGTCCCGGCGCCAAGGGCGAGCGGCCGCAAATCACGCTGTCGAGCAACGCCCACGCGGACGCCACAACAGCGGTGCTCGCGATGGGCATTGCTTGGCGGAGATTGACTGGTCCAGGGCTCGACACGTTCGTGGGACGCGGCATCACCTACGGCTCATCTCCGGGCGAGGCGGCGGCGCTGGCGGGCAAGACGGTCATGGTCGTCGGTGCCGGCAACTCGGCGGGCCAAGCCGCGCTGCATCTCGCGAAGGTTGCAGCGCGCGTCACGATCGTCGCTCGCGCGGATAGCCTGGTGAAGAGCATGTCGCACTATCTCATCGAGCGCATCAAGGGCGCGAGCAACGTCGAGGTCATCACCAACGCCAACGTGATCGCCGCGGACGGCGACATGCGCCTCTCCGCCGTTGTCGTTCGCACCCGCGACGACGAGCGTCGCATGCCGATCGACGCGCTTTTCATCCTCATCGGCGGCGATCCCCTGACCCAGGTTGTCGAAGGCTGGCTGCGCCGCGATGAGCGCGGCTATCTCATGACCGGCGCCGACCTTCTGGCCGGCACCGACCGCCGCCGCTGGTGGCCGCTCGAGCGTGATCCCATGCCGCTTGAATCCAGCGAGCCGGGCGCGTTCGTCGCCGGCGACCTGCGCCACGGCTCAGTCAAGCGCGTGGCCTCAGCGGTAGGCGAAGGCGCGATGGCAATTCAGCTCGTGCATCGGTACCTCGCTACGCACGGCAAATAGAACCGATGCAAACCGCCGCGATACGAATGGCCGTATGTGTTCAAGCTTCTGCTCGCCGGACGGTCCTGTACGTGAAGCTTATCCGTCGGAACGATTGCGTCGTGGTCTCGTTCCATGAGGACGAAGGCGCCACAGTTGGGAAGCGCTGCTTACTTCAGTCGGCGGATGATGGCGCCGTAGTGATAGTAGTAAGCGGCCACGTCATCCACGCGAAGGCCATACCAGTACCCATCGTTCGCGCTGTCGACGGTCCCGAAGCCGCTGCCGTCCGCGTTCGAGCGGAAGATTCCGTGTGGAGACGATCCGTTCGACCAATTCCAGTATGCGACAGACGCATTGACCTCCACCTCGAGGAACGAATAGGTGGAATCGCCGGAGCCGTTGCCGGTCGAGAGCATGCTCACGCGGGAGTCAGCCTTGCTCATGACCTGCACATGCGCATCGATCGTAGCGGACCCGGGGGCTACCAGGCGGAAGTACACGTTCTGTGGATCGACCGCCAACGCCTCCGGGTAGCGCCCGGATCCGCAGGAGAGTACGGTGTTGACCGCACCACCGTTGCGCGGCACGCGCCGGATGGACCCCGCGTGACCGTCGAAGGCCGTGAAGTAGACGTAGCTGGCGTCCACCGCCACGGCGCCGGTCGGGTTCTGGCCTTCGGCGAGCACCGTGTGGGTCCGATTCTGCATCCGATGGACCGAGCC
>VBKQ01000535.1:0-1021 GCA_005879505.1 Deltaproteobacteria bacterium | reverse complement strand
GAAGACGCGCGTCGAGTTCAGGGCGATCACCGTGCCGTTCGTCTCATCATTGGGCGCCAGCACCAACGCCTCGAACCGGAACTCGGCCTTGACGCTGGTGTCTGCCTGCAGCGTGAGCTGGCAGGTGGCCGACATCCCGCTGCAGGCGCCGCCCCAGCCGGCGAATCTCGCGCCGCCGGTCGCCGTAGCGGTGAGGGTCACGGTGCTGCCACTCGCAACCGTGACGTCACAGGTCGACGACGAATCGCCGCAATTCAAACCGGCCCCGGTGATGGTTCCCGGCCCGCTAGTCGAGGCGGACAGGTGCACCTGCGACGGAAGCGGCGGCGGCTGCACGACGAAGTTCGCGTACACCGTCGCGTCCTTCGAGAGGGTGACGGTGCAGTCTCCTCCGCCGCTGCAGTCCGTGCCCCAACCGGCGAAGCTGAAGCCACTGTCCGCGGTGGCCGTCAGCGTCACCGAAGTGCCGGCGGCGAAATCGGCGGCGCAGGTCGAGGAATCGCAGTCCAAGCCGCCGGGCGAGGAGGTCACGCGACCTTTCCCCTGGACGATCACGCTCAGGCGGTGCTGGTTCGGCGGAGGAGGCGGCAGCGTCGCGAAGGTGGCGCTCAGCTCCCGGTCGCCGTCCAAGGTCAGATCGCACGTTCCCGTCCCACTGCAGGCACCGGACCACGCGACGAAGGACGCTCCCGAATCGGGGACGGCGACCAGATGCACCTGGGTCCCTGAGGCGTATGGAGCGGTGCAGCTTCCTCGGCAATCCGCGCCCGCCCCTCGCACGAGGCCATTGCCCGCCGTGCTGATCTTCAGATTCACTTGCGTCGGGCTGGTCCGCCCGGAGCCTCCCTCCGGAGTGGAAGCCGAAATGGAGCTGGAGGAACCGCAACTCGCGGCAAAGGCGAGCGCCAGGGATCCCAGGATGAGAGCACGCAATGCTTCCCCCAAGCGTAAGGGGAAGCATTGACACTCGGTCAGCGTGCGACAAGCCTTCTCCCTGGCAGGCGAGCAGGCGAGCAGGCGA
>VBKQ01000268.1 GCA_005879505.1 Deltaproteobacteria bacterium | reverse complement strand
GTCGCTGGCGAGCGTCGTGTTTTCTGCGCGCGCCGGACGCGTGTTCCAGCTCGACGTTGCCTCCCTCACGCCGGGCGACCGCCGTTTCTATCTCGGCGGGGCGACCTCGCTGCGCGGCTTCCACGAGGACGGGGTACAGCCGCAGGACGTCATCGACCAATCGCACGCGCTCGTTCGCGCCTGCGAGGCGACTCTCAGCGATCTCGCCTGCACGGCCAAGGCGCAGCTCCTCGCCGCGGGCGGGACCAGCGACGGAGGCGATCAATTCGTCGCATTCACCACGGAGCTGCGGTTGCCCTTCACCCAGTCGTTCGAGCTGGCGGTGTTCTGGGACGCGGGCAACCTCTGGCGGACCCCCGTCAACCTCTTCGGGCGCGACGAGAACGGACGGCGTCTGCTGGTCCTGCGGCACGCGGTCGGAGGCGGGCTGCGCTGGCTCACGCCCATCGGCCGCATGTCGATCGATCTCGGCGTGAACGTCGCTCCCGATCAGCTGCTCGGCGAACCGGCATTCGCCCCGTACTTCTCGATCGGAACAATTTGACCCGTCGACGTCCGGGCTCCTACTTCCCCGGCAGCGGCCCCCACGCAGGATCGGCCGCTCCCACCTTCTCCGATGTGACCAGCCGCTGATTCGACCCGTCCGGCTGGCTCATCCAGACCTGCCGCTTCCCGCTCCGGGTGGACGAGAACAACAGATACCGCCCGTTGGGCGCCCAGGCCGGCTTCTCGTTCGTGCCTTGGTTCTGCGTCAGACGCGTGACCTTCCCCGTATCCACCGCGACCGTGTAGAGGTCGAACACCCGGTGCTCGTCCCGGCCGGAGAACGCGATCAGATCCCCCTTCGGGCTCCAAGCCGGCTCCTGGTTGTAGTTGCCCTGGAACGTCAGCCGGCGCACGTCCGAGCCGTCCGCGGCCATCGTGTAGATCTGCGGCGTCCCAGCCCGTTCCGAGACGAAGGCGACGCGCTTGCCGTCGGGGCTCCAGGACGCGGAGATATCGATCCCGCGCGCTTCCGTGATCCGGCGCGCGCCGCTGCCGTCGGCCTGCGCGACGTACACGTCCGTGTTGTCGTTCTGCGAGGCTGAGAAGAGCAGCCGCGATCCGTCGGGCGAGTACGACGCGCCGGTGGCGAAATCTCCCAGGCCGATGAGCGAGCGGACCTGCCGGGAGGCGACCTCCACGGTGTACAGGTGCGCCCCTCCACCTTCGCGGAAGCTGGTGAAGGCGATCATCCTGCCGTCGGGGCTCCAGGAGGGGAGCAGGTTGATGGAAGCGCCGGTGAGTGGCTGCACGCCGAACCCGTCCCAGTCCGAGACCATCACCTGCTTGCCGCTCTCGCTCTCGCGGACCCAGGCGATCCGGGTCTGGAACACGCCGGGTTCATGGGTGAAGAAGCGCACGACGTCGTCGCCGAATCGGTGCGCGGCGAGCCGCAAGGCCGGCCGCGGGGCCGTATAGGTCCCGTGGAGCAGCTCCTGCCCGCGGGCGACGTCGTAGAGCCGCATCTCGCAGCTCACGTCGGCCGAGGCATCGCAGTTCGCCTTGATCAGGGCCTGCGCGCCGACCGTCTGCCACTTCGAATAGTCGATCCCCGTCATCCCCTCGTCCGGGGGCGCGAGGAACGAGGCGGAATCGAGCAGCCGGAACAGGCCGCTGCGCTCGAAGTCCTGGGCGAGCACCGCCTCGACCGCCGTGCCCGTCTCCTGCGACCCGAGCGGCTTGGCAATGGCCAGCGGCAGCGGCTGGATGCGGCCGCCGGAGAGATCGATCACCGGCCGGTCCACGGCCGCGAGCGTCAGTGCGAGCACGAAGGCGAGGTTCATGGGCCGGTCACGGTCGGAAATTCAGGAGCACGCCGTTGTCGCGCAGCGAGCGGGCCAGGCCCGCCGGAGGCGGCGGCAGCCGGGTCTTCTGGATCGCGAGCTCGAGGGCCTGATCGAAGAATGCGTTGCCGGACTTCTTCTGGAATTCGTGGCTGAGGATGCGGCCGTCGGGGCCGATCCAGGCGAGCACGGAGGCGGCGAGATACAGCCGCTCCCGCTCGGAGATGACCGAGGGCACCACGTAGTGCTCGAGGATCGCGTCATGCACCGCCGTGAAGTACGCATCGCCTTCCTCCGCGGTAGTGGCGGTGCCTTCGACGGAACCGGATGCCGATCCGACCCGTTCCGGATCCGCTGGCTCTCGCGTCTCCGGATCCGCCTTTCCCGTGGCGCGGGCCAAGGCGCGCTCCATCAGCTCCGAGCGCGAAGGCTCTGGCTTGCGCGGCGCCGCCGATGGGGCGGCCGCCGTCGAGGGGACCGGAACCGGGCGCGAGGCCGCGCTCGGCGGAGGCGATTCCTTGCGGGGAAGGAGCCGCGGATCGCGCGGCCTGCCCAACGCGACCAGGTGCGCGATGATCGGCTTGCGCGGGGGCGGTGGCCCGTCGAACAACCGTGGCAGCACGAAGGCGGCGGCGAACACGCCGGCGTGCAGCGCGATGGCGAGACTGACCGCGGGCAGGGCCGGCATGCGGCCCTGGGGCGCGAGCAGGCTCGGGGGCGCGCTGCCGATCAAGGCCGCCTCAGCTCCCGGTCAGGTTCGGTGATCATGCCGAGTGACTCGACGCCCGCGCGCCGGGCGACCGCCATGATCTCGACCACCTGCCCGTAGGGAAGCGATCGATCCGCGTGCAGGTAGAGCTCCTTCTCCTTCTGGATCCGCGCGTTGCTCGAGAGCTTCTTCTCCAGATCGGCAGGCGGGATCTCGCTGTTGCCGAGGAACACGCGCCGGTCGCGGGTGATGGTGAGGACCAGCTTCTCCTCCTGATGCTCCATCTGTTGCGCGGAGGCGCGCGGCAGATCGACCTTCACTCCGCTCTGGATCAGGGGAGCAGTGACCATGAAGATGATCAGGAGCACCAGCATGACGTCGACGAGCGGCGTCACGTTGATGTCGGTCATCGCGCGCCGCGGACCGCTGTCTGCCGAGCCGAATGCCATCAGGCTGCCTTCTTGAAGATGTGGCGCTTGATGATGTTGAGGAAATCGGCGCTGAAGTTGCGCATCTCGTTGTCCAGCACCCGGATGCGGGAGTTGAAGGCGTTGTATGCGACCAGCGCGGGGATGGCGGCGAAGAGGCCCACGGCAGTTGCGATCAGCGCCTCGCTGATCGGCCGCGCGACCGTGGCGAGGTTCGCGTTTCCCGCCGCGTAGATGTCGCGGAAGGCGCCCATGATGCCCCAGACGGTCCCGAAGAGGCCGACGAACGGCGCCGCGGCGGCGGTCGTTCCCAGGAAGGGAATACTCTGCTCGAGAGTGGTCAGCTCGGCGTTGGCGGCCCGGGCCAGGGCGCGCTCGACGTTCTCGAATCCACCCAGCTGATCGTGCAGCGAACCCTCCTCGGGCGCGCTCTGCGACTGCGTCACCTTGGAAAGCTCGACGTAACCGGCGCGAAAGACCTGTGCGACCGGGCTGACCGGCATCTGCTCGCTGGCGGTATAGATCGAGTCCAGCCGCTTGCTCCGCCAGAACGTCTCCAGGAACAGCAGGCTCTCCGCCTGAGCGCGTCTCAGATGAAGCAGCTTGCGGAAGATGATGGTCCAGCTGGCGAGCGAGGAGAGGACGAGGATGATCAGCACGCCGCTGACCACCGGGCCGCCGTGGGTGACCATCTCCACGTAGTTGAGGCTGGTGCCGTTCATGGCGGGCGCGTTTGTCCCTCGCACGGTCTCTACTGTCAACGCAGGAAGAAGGCGACCCGATCCGGTGTTCGGGTGTGACCTCCGCGCACTCGCGCGAGTCTGAATGCCGGGGCAGGGAAGGACGTCGAATCGGCAAGGAGGCCTGCATGCGCCGCATCCTGATGCTTTCGCTTCTCGCAGCCGCCGCATGCGGGGGGCCCTCGCGCGGCCACCTGGTGGTGGATTGGACGTTCTCCGGCGTGTCCTGCGCGAACGCCGGCGTTGCGAACATCGCGATCGACATCACCAATGAGGTGCTGACGCCGAGCACGTTCGCCTGCCGGGACGCGGCCGTGGGTGTGGACCTGGGCTCGTATCTCGTGGGGAACTACGACCTCACGATCACCGGATACGACGCCGCCGGCACGGTGACCCACCAACAGACGCAGACCCTCGCGGTACATGGGGGCGAGAATCAGTACGCCATCGACGTACCTGCGATCACGGGGAACGCCAACATCAGCTGGACGTTCGATGGAAAGAACTGCGCGACCGCGGGCGTGGACACGGTGACGATTTTCGTGGACCCGGACGCGCGCGGGGTTCCGGGCTTCAACGCGGGCACCGTGGCGTGTAGCACGCTCAATACCGATGGAGCATCGGTCGAGGCCCTCGCGCCCGGTTCGCATACCTTCGCCATTTTCGGCTGGCGCACGTTGAGCACCGGTCCACAGCTTCTCTACCGGACGCACAGCCCGCCCTCCTATCTCATCGAAGCCGGAAAGACCGCGAACGTCTTCGTGAGCGCCGAATCGCCTCCGTGATACACAACGGCTGAGTGGACGCCGACGCGCCCATCGGGGTGTTCGACAGCGGCGTGGGCGGGCTGACGGTGCTGCGGGCGCTGACGGCGCGGCTTCCGGACGAGCACACCATCTACCTCGGCGACACGGCCCGCGTTCCCTACGGTACGCGCTCCGGCGAGGTTGTCACCCGATATGCGCTGATGTCGGCGCGCCACCTCGCGCGCCATCGGATCAAGCTGCTGGTCGTTGCCTGCAACACGGTCTCCGCGCACAGCCTGCCTGCGCTGGCGTCGGCGCTGCCGATCCCGGTCCTCGGCGTGATCGAACCGGGCGCTCAACTGGCGGCGGCGCGCACCCGGGGCGGAGCGATCGCAATCCTCGGGACGCCGGCGACGATCGCTTCCGGCGCCTACCAGAGAACGCTCCGGCGTCTGGCGCCGCTCGCGCCGGTGATCGCGCGGGCCTGCCCGCTCTTCGTCCCGCTCGCGGAGGAAGGATGGACGGATGGCGAAGTGCCCCGGCTCGTCGCCGAGCGATACCTCGCGGACTTGCGCCGCGCGCGGGTCGATACCGCCGTGCTCGGCTGCACGCATTACCCGCTGCTCGCGAGGACGATCGCCGAGGTGCTAGGGCCTGAGGTCGCCATCGTCGACAGTGCGGAGGCGATAACGCGAAGCGTCAGCACGCTGCTCCGCGAGCATGGCCTGTTGCGCGAAAGTGGCGATAGCGCGGCGCGTCATCGCACCCTCTGCACCGATGTGCCCGAGCGGTTCCGGTCCGTGGCCGAGCGCTTCCTGGGCCGGCCAGTAGGTGAGGTGGAACTCGTTGATCTAGCGACATGATTCGGCCAGGGAAGGAGCCCGCACGCCCGTTCCCCAAGCTGGCGGAGCCTCGTCCCTTCTGCTACTTGAAATGGAGCACATGGCAACTGTGAAGGGCGCGGCCCCCGTAGTGGGGTTCAACCACAAC